>JBEIQF010000244.1:0-5423 GCA_040376635.1 Halobacteriovoraceae bacterium | reverse complement strand
GTAGCCCATGATTGAAGGTTCACAACCTGTTGAGGCCATAGAAACGATTCGTGCCATTGGTTTAAGACCAAGAGCTTTTGCTTTTTCTTCAGACATAATGATGACAGCAGCAGCGCCATCTGAAAGAGCAGATGAGTTACCTGCAGTCACTGTACCGTTTTTTGGATCGAATACTGCTGGAAGTTTTCCGAGACCTTCAACAGTTGTTTCCGGACGAATCACTTCATCAGTAGAGATCATTGAAGGAACACCCAAGTCATCGTGGCCAGCAGTGGCGACGATCTCATCTTTGAATCTGCCTTTCTGAGTCGCTTCATAAGCTTTTGCGTGAGAGCGTGCAGCGAATTCATCCTGCATTAATCTTGTCACACCATTCATGCGGCCAAGAAGTTCAGCAGTAAGTCCCATTGAACCTGCCATTTTTGAAGTTGTGATGTTCAGATGAGGATTAAAATCCACTCCATGAGTCATCGGAACGTGGCCCATGTGTTCAACACCGCCACAAAGATAGAAATCACCTTGACCCGACCAGATTCCCTGAACGGCCATGTGAATAGCTGTCATTGATGAACCACAAAGACGATTCACAGTTTGTGCTGAAACAGTTTTTGGAATATCAGTTAAAAGCTGGGCATTACGGCCGATATTGTAGCCCTGTTCAAGCGTCTGCTGAACACAACCCCAGATGATATCTTCGATATCATTTGGATTGAGTTTAGGATTACGTCTGATCAGTTCACGCATGAGGTGAGCAGAAAGCTCTTCAGCGCGAACGTTGCGGAAGTTACCAGCTTTAGATCTCGCCATTGGCGTTCTAATGGCATCAACGATTACTGCATTTTTCATATTTACCTCTAAACCTTAGTAGTAAGTTTTGTTTTCTGCTGCCATTCCTTTCATGAATGGAGTCAGTTCATACATGTGACCGATCGAGATATATTTCTTCGAAGTCTCTTCGAGATTTTTAAGTCCAATCGAATCAGCGTATTTAAGAGCACCAGCGCGGAAAGGAGGGAAGCCAAGTCCAAGTAAGAGACCCATGTCCACTTCCACCGGAGTTGCTACGATTTTATCTTCAAGGCAGCGAGAAGCTTCTGTGATCATCGGAATCATCATTCTCATGATGATATCTTCGTCCGTCACTTCAACTTGCTTCTTCACAACAGGTTTGATGAGTTCATAAACCGCAGGGTTTACTTTCTTAACCGGTTTGCCTTTCTTATCCATCTCGTATTCATAGAAACCAAGACTGTTCTTCTGACCATAGCGTTTATTCTCATACATAACTTCAAGAATGTTCTTCGTTGTGTAGGCCATGCGATCAGGGAAAGCTTCGGCCATGATTTTCGAAGCGTGAACACCAGTGTCGATACCAACTACGTCTAAGAGATACGCAGGCCCCATTGGCCAGCCGAACTTCTCCATAACTTTATCGATACGCTGGAAATCAACACCATCTTCAATCAGGTGAACGAAACCTTTGAAGTAAGGGAAAAGAATTCTGTTCACAAGAAATCCTGCACAGTCATTCACCACGATCGGAGTTTTACCCATCTGGTTAGCGTAGTTCACAGCTTGAGCGATTGTTTCTTCAGAAGTCTTTGCACCACGGATGATTTCCACAAGTGGCATTCTGTGAACCGGATTGAAAAAGTGCATACCGCAGAATTTATCCGGACGAGCAAGACCTTCGGCCAGTTTTGTAATTGAGATTGTCGATGTGTTAGAAGCAAGTACAGTTTCCGGAGAAGTTACTTTTTCAACATCAGCAAGAACGGACTTCTTCACTTTTTCATTTTCTACAACTGCTTCAACCACAAATTGCGTGTGACCGAAATCTGAGTAAGAAAGAGTAGGAGTGATCGAAGCAATGATCTTCGCCATTTTATCCGGAGTTACTTTCTTGCGTTCAACTTCTTTTAAGAGAAGTTTTGAAGCTTCGCCCATACCAAGATCCAGCTGTTCAGTTTTGATGTCTTTCATCAGAACACCAACACCTGTTGAAGCTGACTGATAAGCGATACCGCCACCCATGATCCCAGCCCCGAGAACTGCTGCGTGCTGAGTAGGTTTCGCGTTTTTCGTAACAGACTTAGAAACTTTTTTCAGGTACTGATCACCAAGGAAAACTTGTGTGAGGCATTCAGCTGTTTTTGTTTTCGCACAAAAAGCGAATGTTTCACCTTCTAGTGCAAGTGCTTCTTCACGGCTAAGACGGGCAGCTTTCTGCATTGTCTCAACAGCTTTGACAGGAGCAGGGTAGTTAGGACCTGCAAGCCCGGCAACGAAACCTTTAGAGCTCTCGAAGCTCATCATAGATTCAATCTTATCGAGTTTAAGCGGAGATTTTTTCTGGGCCACACGTGCCTTCCAGTCCATCTCGCCTTTGATACATTTATCGAGAAGCTTTAATCCTGCTTCTTCTAATTTTGCATCTTCAATGATCCCGTCGATCGCACCAAATTTCAGAGCTTCTTCAGCTTTGTAGTGTTTAGCACCTGTGATCCATTCAATCGCGTGATCTGCACCAATGAGACGAGGAAGACGGACTGTACCGCCCCATCCTGGAATGATGCCGAGTTTAGTTTCAGGTAATCCCATCGCAGCTTTCGGAGAAGCAAGACGGAAATCCATTGTCAGAGCGATTTCGCAACCACCGCCGAGAGCGAAGCCATTAACGAGAGCGACTTTAGGATAAGGAAGATCTTCGTAGCCTGAGAAGATAGAATTGATAGAGGCGATCCAGGTTTTCATTTCAGTTTCAGATTTTTTGAAATGACCCAGGAACTCAGTCACGTCTGCACCGAAGACAAATCCAGAAGGTTTGCCTGAAGTGAAGAGAAGTCCTTTTACGTTAGTTTGTTTCTTGATGGCCTCAAGACACTCACCAAGCTCTTTCAATGCAAGTGCATTGAAAACGTTTGCTGACTGATCTTTCAGATCAAAAACAACTTTTAGAATGTCATTAGGAAGAGATTCAAGGCGGAACGCCGATCCGTTATACATGGTGATACTCCTTCATCAAAATATGACCTATTGTACTCTGATGAAGGAGCTTTGATCCACGAGAGAATACTAGAGCATTTTGGACAAATCTTTCTTGATGTCTTCTGGCTTGTCGGTTGGCGCGTAACGCTTCACAACTTGTCCGTCACGACCTACAAGAAACTTCGTGAAGTTCCATTTGATGGCCTCAGTTCCAAGCAGACCTGGTTTTTCTGCTTTCAAAAACTGATAGAGCGGAGCTGCATCAGACCCGTTCACATCAATTTTCTGGAAGAGAGGGAATTTCACATCATACGTCAGGGAACAGAAGTTTTTAATCTCTTCAGCATCACCCGGCTCCTGAGCTCCGAATTGGTTACACGGGAATCCAAGAACCACAACATTGTCCTTCAGCTCCTCAAAAAGCTGCTCGAGACCTGTGTATTGGGGTGTGAATCCGCATTTAGACGCCACATTGACGATTAAGAGGAATTTACCCTTGTATTGGGCGAGGGAAACGTCCTGTCCGTTGATATCTTTAACTGTAAAATCGAAAACAGATTTTGCCATTTTTGACTCCTTGCTTTAGGATCGGGTTCAATGAAATTCTTATTATCTTATCCGACAAATTACGTATGAGCCAGCGCCGCGCAGGACATGTGAACAGATGTCGAAATTGCCAGGTGAATAACCACTTTTGCGTCTGCTCATTCATTAAACCGTTTGAGATCCAGACCAACGTGTCTTTGATTGTTCACGTTCGGGAATTAAAACTCACGTCAAACACTGCTCAATTTGCTGAGAAGATGCTTCCAGAGAGAGCGAACATTGTCATTCGCGGTCGCATGAATGAAGTCTTCAGTTCAGCTCCTACTCTTGAAAGATCCGGTCGACCATTATTTTTATATCCGCATGAAGACGCCCTGGAACTCAATGATGATTTTAAAGAGAAATTTCCTGGGCCTTATCATCTCATCATTCCTGACGGGAATTGGCAGCAGGCGAGGAAAGTCAGGCAGCGTGAGGAAGGCTTCAGCGCACTTCCCGCTGTTAAGCTCCCACCGGGAATTCTCTCTGAATATGGTTTAAGAAAGGCCATTCATCCTGAATGGGTTTCTACTTACGAGGCGATGTCTCATGCCCTGGGAATTCTGGAAGGAACTCACGTGCGTGATCAGCTTCTTGAATTCTTCCGCATTTGGGTAAAACATACTCAGAAGGCCCGATCAGGTGATTTCAGTCTCGAAGACTGAATAAAACGCATGCGCATTTTGTAGCATTCCTTTTCTTAACTGATCCCTGACTTTAAATTTATCTCTATCTGTTTTAGTCTCCGTGGAAAATAACCAGGAGATTCTATGAAACAACTTTTCATCTTATTTTTTCTTCTTACTGTTTCATTTGCTCATGCAAGTGATCGTCATGCAAAGATCATTAAGTCTGCGATTGATTCAAAATGCGGGTCGATGGCCCGTTTGACTTTGGTATCTGTTACTGAAGAGGTCATTCACGTTGATAATGGCATAAGAGATGTCAATTACACGTCTGTTTACAAAGGTGTCTTGAAGATTGATCAGGGTGTTTTTGATGACTATAGAATTACAGTTAAGTCTCATTACGGCGACTCTTATGATCACACTGCCCAGGACTGGGGACACTATTCAGTTTCAGAAGTTGTCTGTGAACTAGAGTAATTTAGTTAGAATGACCAAATGTTATGGCGGAGGACTTCTTGCCATAAACGATCAAAGCCTTTGAAATATAAGGCTTTGATCGTGAAATAGATCCGATGATTTCAGATACGTGCGAATTTAATTATTCCAAATCCTTACCGAAAAGGACGTATGGGAAAAATCATCGAAGTCCAAAAAGTTTTTAAGAGTTATGAGACGAAAAAAGTCCTGGAGAATTCCACATTTGGAATTGATGAAGGGAAGTTTACGACTCTCATTGGTTGTAATGGTGCCGGTAAATCAACGACTCTTCGTTTGATTGCGGGGCTTGAGGCCTGTGATAAAGGCTCGGTCAAAGTCTTTGGTAAGAATCCTTATTCATTTCATAATAAAAATCGAACAGACGTTTTCTTTATTCACGAAAATTTCGAGATGGTTTATCCAATGACTCTTCTGGAGATGCTTGCGATTTATCGCGAGATATATCCACGCTGGTCGAATGAATTTTTCAATCAGATGCTAAAGGCCCGTAAGATATCCATCAAGAAACAATTCAGTGAACTTTCCCGTGGTCAAAAAATGCAATTCCTTCTGATGGTCGGACTCGCCTCACAGCCGAAGATTATGCTCCTGGATGAAATCACTGCTGTGATTGATATTGAAGGGCAGAGATATTTTCTTGAAGAGCTGAGACGATACGTTAAGAACGGAGGAACAGTTGTTATTACTACCAACATTCTCTCTGAGCTTAACGATTACACGGAT
>JBEIQF010000301.1:0-4210 GCA_040376635.1 Halobacteriovoraceae bacterium | reverse complement strand
TTCTTCGCAAAGTTATCTTCCGCACTCTTGAAAAAATCACAACTATTAAACCAGACGAAAGAGACATCATTCTTGAGTCTATCGATTTTGGTATGAAGAAGGCCGGGGCTGAATTCGCTAAACAATCTGCCAATGAGATGAATATCCTGTTTGAACTTGCCGGAACCGGTAAGGCAGTAGTTGACCCACAAACCGGACAGTACCTGAAAGTAAATCAAACTTTCAGCGAAATGGTTGGATACTCAAAGGAAGAACTTCTTAATCTTACAGTCAATGATCTCACACCTCCGGATGATCACGAATACACAAATAGCTTTCTTAGTCGATCTGCTTCAAGAGATGTGGATAAGTGGAATTTCACGAAGAGATATATCCGTAAAGACGGCTCTATCTTCTGGGTGGAAGTACATGCGGCCCCGCTTCCTGGAACGCCAGAACATCCGATGAGAAATATTGCTACCATCATTGATGTCACAAAGAAAAAGCAAATCGAAGTTGAGCAGGAAGTGATCAAGGATAAACTGAAAAAGATTACCGACATCCAACCAAGTCTAATCGGGCATGTAGATAAAAATCTTTATTATCTTTTTGCTAATAAGACCTATGAACGATGGTTTAATATTCCTGTCCAGGAGATCGAGGGTAAACATATTTCAGAAATTATAGGGCAGGAAGCTTATGAAGGACTTCTTCCCTATTTTGAAAGATGCCTGAAAGGTGAAAAGGTTATCTTTGAGAAAAAACTTATTTATAAAAATAGCTCAAAACTCAGATCTACAATCTCAACATACAGCCCTTCCTATGATTCCGAAGGAAAAGTAAACGGCGTCTACATTTCAGTCTCAGATAATACTGACCAGAGAAAGCATCTGGAAGAGCTCATGAAGTCTGAGTCGATCAGAGACAGATTTATTTCGGCCCTGAGCCATGACTTAAGAACTCCCCTTACCTCGGCCATTCTTTCTTCCCAACTCATTCCAAGGAAGACTAGTGATACCTCAGTAACAACACTTTCCAAGAAAATTGAATTAAGTTTAAAACGAGTCGACAAGATGATTGAAGACTTACTTGATGCAAACAGGCTGCGTGCAGGCCAGAAGATCAATTTAAAAATCCAGGAGATGAATCTTTCGGATCTGGTTCGTCATACTGTTCATGATCTTGAAACAATTTATGGAGACAGGTTCGTCGTAGATATTCCGGAGAATTTTACAGTTTACCTGAGTGCTCAAAACATCAGAAGAATTATTGAAAACCTATGCACTAATGCCATCAAATATGGATCAGGATCAGCACCAGTCAGTATCTCCATCGACCCTGTAAATGATAAGTTCACTCTGGCCGTTCATAACTTTGGAAATCCCCTAAAAGAAGAGGATTCAGCGCAATTGTTCGAACAATTTGTCCGCGCCAAAGCAGATGAATCCAGTGAAAAGAAAGGTTGGGGAATTGGACTATCGATTGTAAAAGGTGTGACAGAAGCTCATGGCGGTGAAGTCATGATAAGCAGTGATGAGGAAGGAACGACATTTAAAGTCGTGTTGCCTGTGGATGCCCGACCAATCGTAGGTGAAGGTGTATCACTTCATTGATGATCCGATTCATAGCGAAGATTTTTTTAATACCGGACTCATCAGAAGTGTTTTTGATATAAAATTTTTTCTAATAACTTCTCTTATATTTTATCAGAACACAAAAGTATTACTCCTTAAATTGCGGGAACATTTTGATAATGATCGTTGTTTCATTGATACAATTTTTGTCGACGCTAATTCTTTTATCAGGAGGATTTTATGGCACGCAAACAAGTAGCAGGGAACAGAAGAACAAGACAGGCGAAAAGCATCTTGTCGGACACTTCCGTTGCTGGAATTAAACAGAACCTTGGTGGTTATAACTTTAAAAATCTAGCGAGAAAACTTCGTGCGAATGGATTACTGCTTAATGCTGGTATCGGTGTAGGTACTTTCTTTGCAGTTAAGTATGCTATCCGCTATTACAAAGCTCATCCGGAAATTGCTGACTTCTTCAGAGAAAATCTCGACACAGTTGAAGCTAAATTCCGTGAATACAGAGGCGGATCTGAAGACACAATCGCAGACGCCAGACACTAATTAAAACAATCGGAGTATTTATGGCCAAAAAAACAACAGCAAGAAAGCCTCGCTCATCTTCAAGGGCACAATACAAAGACCTTCCATCAGTGGACGCAGACTACTCGTCAACTCGTAGATCACGTTCACTCGCAGGTGAACATGATTATATGGGAATGGTTCGTGAAGTAGTTTCAAATCCAACATTCAAGTATGTTGCTGGTGGAATTGCGACAGCTCTTTTGACAAAACTTGCGACAAATCTTTCTGACAGATACCCAGAAATTTCGAAATTCATCACTGAGAATCTGGACACTGTTGAGAGCAAATTATCAGGTGGGCGTTTCAGCGATTCAGAGTCGGCCCCCCATTAAAGGTCGTCTGGAGCAGGTCTTATTCCTGCTCCAACCCTTTCATTCCAATCACTTCACGCCCAGCAACACAATGTCAGC
The DNA here is from genome assembly GCA_040376635.1 of Halobacteriovoraceae bacterium. Classification (GTDB taxonomy): domain Bacteria; phylum Bdellovibrionota; class Bacteriovoracia; order Bacteriovoracales; family Bacteriovoracaceae; genus Peredibacter. The sequence continues at coordinate 1,665 of JBEIQF010000301.1, read as the reverse complement.
AAGTGTTAGTATCAACGGAAAAGATTTAGTTATAGTGTTCCATTCATGAAAACAATCCTGATTATCGAACAAGACAGTTACAGGAGAAATACATTAACCAGGAACCTGGTTGATCACGGTTTTCTTGTCTTCGATGTGAAAGATCAGTTTGAAGCAATTGATATTGTCCTGTCTCTGGCGGAGACAAGTCCGATTCATTTTCTTCTGGCGAGCGGAGAAAACATTCCCTACCCGACTCTCTTAAAATTTTGTGAATTAAAATTCGGAACCGGTCCTAAGATTTTATATCAGCCTGAACTGATTCAGAAAGAATCGCACGAGCTTCCGGCCTGATTCTACGCCACGTTCAACTTCTTCCTTTGATAAATCACCAATCTCATTTTCACAGAAGTATCGTGATCCTTCCGGATGCCCTTGAGAACTGATGAACGGAAGTGATTCGTGAATGACTATATCGTTTAATAGTCCAGTACTGACAGAAACTAGACCGGGAGCAAGTTTTTTTACCGCCTGTCTGTGAGTCACTGGCATATAAAAAACTTCACCTTCTTTAATATTCCAGAAGCTTTTCGTGATTTTCATTTCACGAAGCCCCTTCAGCTTAGTTTGTTCAGGTGAGTGATAATTAACTTCTGACCCAAACGCGTGACACATGAGTTGATGACCGAAGCAGCAGCCTAAAACTGGTTTTCCTGCTTTCAATTCTTCGATCAAAAAATCGGCCAGTGGTTTGTGCCACGGAAGTGGATCAGTGACGTTAGACTGAGATCCCGCAACGATGTAGGCCTTGATTTTATCTCTTTGTGCAATCAGCGAATCAACTCCGTAGACATGAGGCATATGAACAAGTGTCTTCAAATTGAAATTTTCGACAAAATGATTGAAGCAGTGACTGACTGGATTCACGATGAAGGGATCAATGAACATGATCATAAATTATTCCGCGTAATTGAGATTGAGAATTGAAGTGTAACCAGCTTCCGCGGAAACTTCAACTACCTGGCGGTGACCTTTCACTTTGACGAGAAGAAGATACTTCTGTGCGCCTTCTTTACTCGTCTTTCCTTCAAGAGTGAAGGCAATTCCATCATTCAGCTTGGCAGCGGCCTTTTTGAATAGTGTTCCTTCATCCAGGAGTTCGACAGAAATATCGCGGGAAGATGCATTGGTATTCTGCAAATAGAGATTGATCCGGTAATTTTCAAGTTTAGCAGGAATTGAAGCGACAGCTCTTCCTTTCAGGTGATTTGTAATGGCAGAGATAGAAGGATGATCACAAGTGGAACTTTTAATGCATTTCTTAGGAAGATTTGCAATTCCTGGAAGAGTCATCTGGATATGATCTGCTCTTACGACAACAAAAGGAGTTGTTTCGTGCTTAGTAAATTTTGCAGCAACAAAAGAATCAGTGATTGAAACAGTTTCTTCTGAGGCGTAATGATCAGCTCGTGATGAGTAAACCGGAACCACGACATCACCTTCACCGATAATACCATCAGCACCTTTGTGATAACCCGCGAGCGCCAGAGGTCTCACAGATTTGTGAGCGAAAACCTGAGGAAGACTCCAGTGAACGTCACGGATTGTGCCACTGCCATAACTCATTTCATTTAATTCAATTCTCCCGATGGGTGAAATGGGATTTCCCCATGTCTCAGGCAATGT
>JBEIQF010000239.1:0-5567 GCA_040376635.1 Halobacteriovoraceae bacterium | reverse complement strand
GCATGCTTAAAAAATAAAAGCTGCGGAAATCCAAAGTAAATAGTGAAGAGAACTCCTGAGCCAACGAGAAGGAGAACTAATGGTACTCCCCAAACTATTCCTACAAATTGTCCTGTTAGGGACTCAATCGTCTCCAGCATTAAAACTCCTTAATCTTAAGATTATGTTATGACTCAAGTATTATATGGATTCCACGAGTTGTCTAATTTGACCTAATTTAATGCGTTTCACAGAGACAATCTGATACCAGTTTTTTTGATAAGCCCGAGTTTTCAAGTTAACAATCCCTTTAAACCTCCTTAGTATGTTCTATCTGCTTGATTTAGAACACTTTTAAAGGAGTCCTCGCTTGAAAGTCATTTTGAGTTCACTCGTTTTGTTTTTGATTCTCTGTGTGACAGGTTGTCAGAACAAGACTGACAAAATTGTTGTCGGTAACTTCGGTTCTATGACTGGTGCTGAAGCTACATTCGGTATTTCAACTCGTGACGGGATTATTCTCGCGATCGAAGAGTGGAACAAAAATGGTGGTGTTCTTGGTAAGCAAATTGAACTGAAAGCTTACGATAACCAGGGTAAGCCAGAAGAAGCTCGTCTCTCAGTAGAAAAACTGATTAACATTGATAACGTTGTTGCTGTATTGGGCGAAGTTGCATCAACTCGTTCACTTGCTGGTGCTCCGGTAGCTCAGCAATATAAAGTTCCGATGATTTCTCCATCATCAACAAACCCACTCGTGACTCAGAAAGGTGATTACATCTTCCGTGTCTGTTTCATCGATCCGTTCCAGGGTGAAGTGATGGCAAAGTTCGCTTACAACACTCTTAAACTTAAAAAAGCTGCGATTCTTCGCGACTCAAAATCAGACTACTCAATGGGGCTTGCTTCTTACTTCATCAAGACATTCACTGCTCTTGGCGGTGAGATCGTTGGTGATGAGAAATTCGTTTCTGGTGACGTAGATTTCAAAGCTCAGCTGACAAATCTTAAATCTAAGAATCCTGAATTCCTTTACATCCCTGGTTACTACACAGAAGTTGGTTTGATCGCTCGTCAAGCTCGTGAGCAAGGAATCAAAGTTCCTATGATGGGTGGAGACGGATGGGATTCAGACAAGCTTACTGAAATCGGTGGCGAAGCTGTAAGCGGTTCATACTTCTCTAACCACTACACAGTTGAAGATCCACGTCCTGAAGTTCAGAACTTCATCAAAAACTACCAGGCACGTTTCGGAACAAGACCTGATGCTCTTGCAGCTTCTGGTTACGATGCTGCTCGTATTCTTTTTGAAGCAATCAAAACTGCTAACTCTGTTGAAGGTTCAAAAATTCGTGATGCTCTAGCTGCTACGAAAAACTTCAATGGTGCTACTGGTATCATTACAATCAATGAAAACCGCGATGCTACTAAATCAGCTGTAGTTCTTCAGGTTCAAGGCAAAGAGTTCAAATACGTTGCGACGGTTGAGCCGTAGTAGGAAAGGTTTTTCGTGAACGAATTCATTCAGCATACAATTAATGGTCTGGCGCTCGGGAGTATTTATGCTCTCGTAGCGCTCGGCTACACTATGGTTTTCGGTGTTCTTCAGCTCATTAACTTCGCCCATGGAGATATCTTCATGGTGGGGTCGTTTATCGGGCTTTATACAATCCGTTACGCTCTTCCCAATGCAGAGCCTTCACTTCTCACTGCGCTTATCGTGATCATCGTTGCGATGGTGGGATCGGCCGCACTTGGTGTGATGATCGAGAAATTTGCTTATCGACCGTTACGTCGCTCTCCAAGAATTAACATCCTTATTACAGCGATCGGTGTGAGCTTACTTCTTGAGTACGGCGGACAGTTGGTTTTCGGCGCTTCTCCTCAGTTCGTGCCGGAAATTCTTCCACGTAAATTGATCCCTCTTGGTGGTGACATCATTCTCGATTCAAACCAGATTACAATTTTTGTGATTTCGTTTGTTCTCATGCAGATCCTTCAGTTTCTTGTTTTCAAGACTCAGTTCGGTCGTGCCATGAGGGCCATTTCTCATTCACTTGAGACAGCTAACCTAATTGGTATCAACGTTAACAAAGTCATCCTTATTACGTTCATCATCGGTTCATCACTTGCTGGTGCTGCGGGTGTTCTGTATGGAGTTGCTTACCCAAAAATCGATCCACTTCTGGGTCTTCTTCCGGGACTTAAGGCGTTCATCGCTGCGGTTCTTGGTGGTATCGGAAACATCACTGGTGCAGTGATCGGTGCGATTATCCTGGGTCTTTCTGAGACATATGTTGCTGGTTATATCAGCTCAACATACCGTGATGCTCTTGCATTCGTGATTCTTATTCTTGTTCTTCTCATCAGACCTGCTGGTCTTTTGGGATCTAAGAAAATTGAAAAAGTGTAACCATGACGAAAAAAATTAATAAAACAGTTCTTCTTATTCTAGCGTTCCTGGTTGGTGCTCTCGTTTTGAATTTTATTCTGAGCGGGTTCTCAATTACTCCAGCAGCGCTTTTTTATGAAAAGCCGGGCCGCTTTACTGGTCTCATTTCTCCCTACTATTACTCAGTCTTGATCATCCTCGGAATCAACGTGATCTTGTCTGTGTCACTCGCTCTTTTGAACGGGTTCACAGGTCTCTTCACGATGGGTCACGCTGGATTCATGGCGATTGGTGCTTATACATCAGCATCAGTTGTGACGTTCATGCTTCCGAATGCTCCTTTTGCTCTTCAGCTCATTGCTGGGGCACTTGCTGCAGGAATTTTTGCAGGATTCGTTGGATTCCTCATCGGGATTTCATGTCTTCGTCTTGCTGGTGACTACCTCGGGATGGTGACTCTTGGTTTCGGTGAAATTATCCGAATCATGCTCTTGAACATCGATGCTGTCGGTGGTGCACGTGGTATGACAGATATTCCGGTTTATATGAACCTTGGATCAGTTTTTGTTCTTACGATCATTACCATTCTTGTGATCAAACGAATCCGTGACGGCCGCCTTGGTCGCGCGATGCTTTCAATTAAAGAAAATGAAATGGCCGCGAACATGATGGGGATCAACCCGCTTAACATCAAAGTGAAAGCGTTTGTGATCTCTTCATTCATCGCAGGTATTGCTGGTTCATTCTTCGCTCACTCAGAAGGTTATCTTTCAACTCAGACGTTTACGTTTGTGAAGAGCTTCGAAGTGATCGCAATGAACGTAGTAGGTGGTCTGGGAAGTCTTTCAGGTGCCATCATGGGTGCAGGGATTCTTTCGATTCTTCCAGAGGGTCTTCGAGTGGTTCAGGATATTACCGGAATCGATCTTCGTATGATCATCTATGCTCTAACAATTATCTTGATTATGATCCTTCGTCCTCAGGGGCTTATGGGTAATAAGGAATGGAAATGGCTTTCCTCGAAGTAGAAAACATGAGCCTCGAGTTCGGAGGCGTGAAAGCATGTCAGAACGTAAATTTGAAATTAGAGCCGGGAATTTTATACGGTCTTATCGGTCCTAACGGTGCTGGTAAGTCGACAATCTTCAACGTTCTCACTGGTATCTACGCTCCCACTCGTGGTGACGTAAGACTTGGTGGAGAGTCGCTTGTTGGTAAGAAGCCTTTTGAGATTGCTCAGAAAGGGATCGGTCGTACGTTTCAGAACATCCGTCTCTTCAAAGAACTCACAGTTCTTGAAAACGTGATGACTTCTTTCTATTCATCTTCTGAAACGAATCTTGTCGATCAGGTTTTCCAGAACGGCAAATTCCACAAAGAAGAAGAAGAGATTCGTGCGAAATCCATGGAGCTTCTGAAAGTTATGGGGATCCAGGATCTTCACGACGTTCCGGCCGGCGGTCTTCCTTACGGAAAACAGCGTAAGCTTGAAATCGCTCGTGCTCTTGGGCTTAATCCAAAACTTCTTCTTCTTGATGAGCCAGCTGCTGGTCTTAACCCGGCCGAGACTCGTGAGCTTACGGATCTTATCCGTGATATCCAGAAATCTAGAAACATCACTGTGCTTCTTATCGAGCACGATATGGGTCTAGTGATGAAGATCTGTGAAAAAATCTACGTTCTCGTTCAGGGACAACTCGTTTGCGAAGGCAATGCTGAAGTTGTTCAGAATGATAAACGCGTAATTGAAGCATACCTAGGTGTTGATTAATGAATATTCTTGCTGTCGATAATCTTCAAGTTAACTTCGGAAATGTGCAGGCGCTCAAAGGCATCTCATTCAAAGTTCCGAAAGGGAAAATCGTTTCTTTGATCGGTGCCAACGGTGCTGGTAAAACAACGACACTTAAAGCGATTTCTGGGAACGTGAAATCTCTTGGCTCAGTTACTTTTGGTGATCATTCCATCACTGGCAAAGAATCATTCCAGCTTGTAGGTGAAGGCCTCATTCACTGTCCTGAAGGCCGTGGTATTTTCCCGAACCTTACTGTGATGGAAAACCTTCAGCTCGGCATTGTTGGACGAGCTCACGCTAAAGCAAACTTTGATAAGAACCTTGAAATCGGCTTCAACTATTTCCCTCGCCTGAAAGAGCGTATTGGCCAAATGGCCGGAACTCTTTCTGGTGGTGAGCAACAGATGCTTGCAATCGCGAGAGCACTTGTTGGTGAACCTGAACTTCTTCTTCTTGATGAGCCGTCTCTCGGACTTGCTCCTCAGGTTGTTAAACTCATTTTTGAAATCATCGTAAAGATCAACCAAGACAACAAAACAACTGTTCTTCTGGTTGAGCAGAATGCCAAACAAGCGCTCAAGATTTCTGACTACGCTTACGTTCTTGAAACAGGAAAAATCCTGCTTGAAGGAACTGGCGCTGATCTTCTGAATAACGACGACGTTAAGAAGATCTACCTCGGCGAACACTAATTCCTTAAAATCATTCAATAACGCAGATCTACATCTCCCGGTGGATGTAGATCTGCGTTATTTTAAAATCTTCGGAACTTCTTTCTGGAGAGTTTCAATAACGAGTTTTTCCAAGCGTGTGTAGTACTGCTTTTTTGAATATCTCAGATAGACCGGTTTGATCATCGGAACAAATCCTCGAACTATTTTTAAATCATCAAATTCTTTGAACGTATGGCGTGGCTTGATGGCACGTCCGAGTCCGAGTTGAACTCCGCGAAGGATTCCGTTTTCATCATGCATGAAAGAACGTTGGTATTTCTTCGGAGGATTGTCCTGAAGCTTAAAGAATGATTCTGTGATGATGTCGTGTGGGTTTGAATCTAAGTACACATGAGTTCGTGTTGTCGGTGTTTTGGATTCAACACAGATGAATTCTTCATTGCCCAGGTGTTCTTCAATGATGTCTCGTCTGGCCATCATGTGGTTTGAAAGAATCATGTCTGCTTTTGAGTAGTTTAGCATTTCATCAAGCTCATTGTTTGAGCGAACCATAAATTCCACCTGAACATCAGGATTTTTTATGAGAAATGGGGCGAGGGATGGCATCACCACCTGTTCCATGATGGATGAGTGGGCCGCAATCCGGATGAGTCCATTTAGATTTTTTGTGTCGCCAAGGATGTCATCAAGGGCGTCTTTTTCCAGGGCCATTTTGTTTTTCACATAG
>JBEIQF010000245.1:0-5420 GCA_040376635.1 Halobacteriovoraceae bacterium | reverse complement strand
TATGACATCAAAAAACTTCGTGCAGCTTCTCAGGAGCGCGTGAAGAAATCAGAAAAATTCAAACACCTTCTGAAATCTATCGACTGGTATAAAACTCAGAAAGACAAAACGAAGCGTTCACTTGTTGCGACTGACTTTGAGAAAGACAGAAAATCTATCCGTGAGATGACTGATGTTTTCAAGAAGGAAGAAGAGAACAAGAACCTGATGGTTAAAGATCTTTCTCCTAATGCTAAAGACAAAGCACAAATGGAAAAATTCGAGGACTTCTCGAAGACGCTTAAAAAGGATGCAGTGATTGAAGAATCAATGATGATCCTTGCCGATATGCTGAAAACAAAATAATTTGTCCTGAATGTCTGACGACGAAAAGAAATTTTCACTGGATGAGCTCCCCGATGAGGGGAGCCGGCCTGTTAAAAAGACTCCCTCTCCCAAAAAGACCTTAGAGAAACCACTCGATCCCCGTGTCACCAATCTCAAAAATTTAAAATCTGATTCATCTAAAGTAGAGATGATGGTTCAGACGTGGAGCTTCGATCATCCGGAGTATTCATTCTTCTGGGTTCCCTGGGCACTGACGATTGCGATTGCTGAATGGACTGGTTATTTTTCAAATGTGCAGGATGATCTTCAAAAGGTTGTCGATAATCCATTTGCCATTGGTGCGGATGTTATTTCGAACTTCATCAGCTTTGGAACGGTTTTCCTTAAGCATCCAATAATTTTGCTCGTGCTGATTCCAATTTTCTTCCGTTTTCGCAAACAATCAGAATACTACTTCGAAGTGACTTTTGACGGCATGAACACAGTGAAAAAATATATCCCGCGCGGCTCGAAAGAGCAGGTTCACCGGACCCTCGTTAAGTGGGATGCGATCAAAGATGTTAGGAAAACCAAAATAGATGATAAAGAGATTCTGCGTCTGACGTCACTTGATGGTCACATTGCAGATATTATCTGGTATATTGATATCGAAAAAAAGAGAGCGCTGAAGTTGTTATTGTCGGGAATGATTACTGCCAAGAATCCACTCCGCATCTTTCTTGATAATGAAAAGGAATTAAAGTGAAATCTCAGTTAACTCTCGACCAGAAGTATGATTTTTATGAGCGCTCAGTTCAAAATGCAGAAAGCGAAGTCTCTTTCATGCAAAGTGAATTCAAACGCATCTATGGTCATGCTCCTTTTACTATGAGAGAAGATTTCTGTGGCACTGGCGCTATTTCATGCAACTGGGTAGAGCAAAGTAAAGATTGTGTAGCTTACGGCGTAGATCTTGATCCTGAACCTATTAAGATGGGAAAGACTCGTCACTACGCTAAACTGACTAAAACTCAGCAAGCACGCATGCATTATCTTCAGGAAAACGTTCTTAAGACTAGTGCTCCAAAAGTCGATGTCGTTTGTGCATTTAACTTTTCATACTGGATCTTCAAGAAACGTTCTGACCTTTTGAAATATTTTAAGTCAGTCAGAAAATCACTCAATAAACAGGGTGTTTTTTATCTCGATATTTTCGCAGGCCCTGAATCTCAACGTCTTGTGACTGATCAGAAAAAAATGAAAGGCCTCACTTACTATTGGGAGTGCCAGCATTTCAATCCCTTCACTCACGATTGTACTTTTGCGATTCACTTCAAAGATGCTAAAGGCAAAAAACACGAAAACGTTTTCACTTACCACTGGCGCATGTGGATGATGCCTGAACTTCGCGACATTCTCGCTGAAGCAGGATTCTCTAAAACTGTCGTTTACTGGGAAGGTGACGATGAGGATGGAAACGGAAACGGGGAATTCACTCCGGCAGAAGATGCTGAAAATTGTGATGCCTGGGTTTCTTATATTGCTGCTTTAACTTAATGACGCGATTTACATACTCCGGAGTATGTAGATTTGCGTTAGAACGTTATTGATTGGAGAATATCGATAACTTTCTGGAAGCGGGAAGTAGGGAATTCTTCTTTCAGTTGGCGAAGCATTTCTGTTCTGTCGAATGGACCTGTTTCATATTTCAAAATGATTCTTGTAAATTCTTCGGCAACAATGAAAACCACCGCGACTGGTGAGACGTTGTTTCCGTAGTGTTCAGAAAATCCAACACCATTAAGAGTTCCGTGATGCTGACGAATGATCTGGTCAGAGCCCATAGGTGCGTGTGGAAACTTAGAGACAAATTCTGCGGCCATCTGAGCGTGTTTTTCAACCAGCTGTCGTTCAGCGGTTTCAAATTCTGCTTTTTTGAGCTCTAAGGTTGATTTGATCTGAGCTTGTTTATCGTTCTCAAGAACAATGTCGTGGAAGAAAGCGATGAAGCTGATTTTCTCTTCCTGTTCAGCATTTCCCCAGTCAATATTCTTGATAATGTGAAGGCAAACGTAGGTAAGGATCTGCGTGTGCTTGAAGAGGTAACTTGTTTTGTTAGCAAGAAGTCGTTCAAGAAGTTTCGCCATTTTCGGGTAAGACTTCACATTCTTTCTCATCGAATCCATATTCGCTTTTGCGAGCTTGATGGTTTCTTCATTCACACCGATCGTAAGAAGTTTTTTCGAGAGAAGTTCCATGCCTTTATCGGCAGCACTTATTCCTTCATCCGGCGAGAGGTCTTTGGTTTGAAGAAGGGTCATGAGTTCAGATGTGACGTTGTTCACAAACTCCAGGCGATCGAGTTTATTCACGTAAAGATGAGTGACACCTTCTTCGATCATGCTGGCGATGGTCTTCTCATCAAATTCCTGAAGCTTCTGGATGCGAAGTTCAAATTTTTTGGGATCATCCTGATTCTGAGAGAAGACAGGGCAGATAGAGCGTTTGATAACCTTGAAATACACAATGGGGATCGGAAAATAATCCGGAACCACTTTGGCAGACATATCTTTGGCAGTGATGTTTAGGGCCTTCGCAGAGCTCTGAATCAGGATTTTCAGCTGGAGAGAGTTGGGGACGTGGGCAAAACACCCAGGAACTTCCTTACCCGGACCGATTTCGATCACAGGTATTTTTAGACCGCGCGAGGCCAGAAAATCGACGATCATCTTCGCTGATTCTTCTTTATCAATGACGGCCCTGACAATGATGAGTTTGATGGTGTCGCTCTGAGTTTCCAGGAGCTTTATAGCAAATTCGGCCTTCTTTTTAGGCACGATATCGAGTCCCAGCCAGGTGGCCAGATTAAGCATGTAGAACGACTCAATCATCGGGTTGTTTTCTACTAAAAGCGTTAGACTCAAAATGCCTCCGGGGAACCTCTATAGTGTAATCTCTTTCGGGATTTTTGCTCAGAATTTTGCTAAGATAAAAGAACATGTAGAGGCCTTTTCCCGGAGATGTTGTGAGTTCCTTAACAGAATTTTTTGAATCCGATTTTAATACCCAACGAGAACAGTGGGAGAAAGCCCTTCTCTCTGAGCTTAAGATTTCTGAAGTAGGTAATAAGGCATCAAAAAAAATGCTGAGCGGACTTACGTGGCCGACTCTCTCATTGAGTGCCAACAAAGAAGTGCAGCTACCTTCATCGGAGTGGAAAAAAGCGTCAACGACTTATGCTTACTTGAACGAAAGTGAAATCGCTCAAGAGCTTGAAGAAGATTATAAATCAGGTGTCCGTAATTTCTTTTTTCATGAAGAAGCATTGTCTCAAAAAAAATGGACAATCATTGAAGAGTCACTGGAAGGAAAATCAGATGTAGAGGTTTTCGTACTCGGAGGAAACTACTCTTCATCTAAGATCAAAGTCATCTCGCATTTTATCTCTGGCAAAGAAGTGCATGATCAAGGGGCGCATTCGATTCAGGAACTTGCTGTCCTTGCCAAAAATATCATCAGTAACCTTAACCAGGATAAATTCTATCTTGGAGTTTATGTTGATTCTCAGTTCTTCCATAACATCGCAAAGATCCGCGCAGCGAAACTCATCGCTCACAAGATTTTTGCAGAAGCGGGATTAAAAAAAGAATTTAAGATCGTTGCACTCGCAAGCTACACAGGCTGGACAATTTTTGAGCGTTACTCAAACATGCTTCGAAATGAGACTGCAGTTGCGTCTGCTTACATTGGCGGTGCAGATTTCATTCAGTCTGCTGGTTACAATACAGTTCTAGAATTGGAAAATGCCGGATCATCTGAATCTGAACACGTAGAGCGCTCACGCCGTATGGCCCGCAATACGTCACACGTTCTGGGTCTTGAGAGTATGCTGGGAGTGGTGGAAGACGCTGCCTTTGGTAGCTTCCACTTAGAAAGCCTTACGCAATCTCTGTGTGAAGAATCATGGAAACTCATGCAGGAACTTCTTGGTGGTAAAGATATCACGGCCGAAGTGTCTAAAGTGCGTGAACTTCGTCTCCAGAATGTGAAAACCAGAAAGACTGTCATGTCAGGCATGAACGATTACCCGGATGTGAAAGAACACCTGAAGCTTAATCTCAAAGCTCCCAAACAATTCAGGGTCGCGAGAATTTTTGAAGACCTTCGTCTCAAGATGGAGTCTCTTAAAAAACCAGAAGTGGCCATTCTTCTTCACGGTGAATACGGGGCGCTTAACGCTCGCTTAAACTATGTAAAAAACTATTTTGAACTTTTAGGTCTGACTGTTCACGAGCGTATGAATGCTTCTGAATGCAAGGAAGACATCGTTGTTCTTTGTTCTCTTGATGAGGGTTATGAAGCTTTCAATCCTGAGATCAAGGCGAACTTAAAATATATTGCCGGCAAAGTTGAGAAGCCTGGTTACAAGAATCTCTTTGCGGGCCAGAACGTTTATGAAGTGCTTGAAGAAATTGTGAGTAAATATGACAGACTTTAGTAAGATCCCGTGGAGTAATCCAAAAGTAGAAACAAAACCTTCGAAGGTTATCACAAAGATGCCTGAGGGGATTGAACTTAAAAGTTCATATACCAAAGCTGACGTGAAGTTTTCAAAACTCGTTCACACGCTTCCTGGTAATAAACCCTTTATCCGTGGGCCATATGCTTCGATGTACTCTGTTCGTCCATGGACGATCCGTCAGTACGCAGGGTTTTCGACTGCTGAAGAATCAAACCGTTTCTATCGTGATAACTTAACGAAGGGACAGAAAGGTCTCTCGATTGCTTTCGATCTTGCCACTCACCGTGGATACGACTCTGATCATCCTCGCGTGAAGGGTGACGTTGGTATGGCCGGTGTGGCGATTGATTCAATTCTTGATATGCGCATTCTCTTCAAGGGAATCCCGCTTGATCAGATGTCAGTCTCCATGACGATGAACGGGGCCGTAATTCCGATTCTTGCTCTTTTCATCGTTGCGGGTGAAGAGCAGGGTGTAACTCCGGATAAACTGACAGGCACAATCCAGAACGATATCTTAAAAGAATTCATGGTGAGAAATACTTATATTTACCCACCTGAACCTTCGATGAGAATCATCGCGGATATTTTT
>JBEIQF010000143.1:0-7977 GCA_040376635.1 Halobacteriovoraceae bacterium | reverse complement strand
TCAGAACGTCTATATCCTTTAGGACCCCGCCCCCGGTGATCGGTCAAAGGTTCAGATCGTGGTTCACGGGACCGTGAATATTTACGTGCCAAATTCTCAAGAGAACCGAGAGTGTAATGTCTTTCAGAAAGCACTTCATCCTGGTCATAGGGAATAGTACTCTCACGTGAGAACTCAGATTCGCCGGTCACGGAATACTTGTCATTGATATTGTAGTCTTCCTGGCTGTTTCGGTCCTGAGAATAATTGTTTGGATTTCTCGCCATAAACCATCCTTTGTTAATGACCATCTTGTTTTCTCATGTCCTTCAATGAGGACTTGAGATTATCCTTGAGTGTTTTCAGAACACTCATCGTTGATAATTCAGAGTTTTCAGTTTCTTTATTTGTTTCTTTCATTTCTTTCATTTTTGTTTCCGCCATCATGTCTTTTACCTGTGGAAAGAATGTGTCCAGTATCGCTGACAATCTTGCGGGTCCGCCAACATAAACATCTCGCTGGGGATTTTCCGCACATTTCAAAATCGCCGTAGCAGCTTCTTCATTATCGGTTTCCATTGCTGTTGGCCGCACAAGACAAACCTCTACAGGAATATCTTTATCTCTTAACTCAGACCTGAGGGAATCAGTGAACGCCTTAACGGCCAGTTTTGTGGCAGAGTACATTCCAAGTAACGGTTGTGCGGCCACAGAAACTTCACTCCCAAGATTGATGAGCACTCCACCTTCTTTTTCCATTGCAAGAACGGCAATCTGAGATCCGTAACGGGCGCCCCAGAAATTAGTCTCAAAAAGCATTTTTTCTTCGTCCATATTGGACTCTAGAAGATATCCGTAGAGTGATGAGCCAGCGTTATTAATCCATGTATCAATTCTTCCGAATTTCTGGAGTGTTTTGTTTTTCAAAGTAACGATGTCTTCTAATTTTGTAACATCAGTTGAAATGGCCATAGCCTTTCCACCGGAAGCATTTATCTCATCAACGATATCATCTATTTCTTCTCGCTCTGTTTCTGCGAGGACGACTTTTGCCCCCTTAGAACCCGCTAATCTAGCTGTAGCAATGCCTATGGCACTTGAGGCACCTGTGATCACGATAACTTGTTCATTTAATGCTCTGGCCTTAAATCTGGGGTTGGACATATTTACCTCGCAAAAGCGGTCTCTAAAAGTAAGAGCAAATTTTGTACCAAGGTGTGCCAACCAAAATAGTCATATGACATTTGGAGGATCTTAAGTTTCTTGATCAAAGAGAAATTGTTCTCATCTTCCAAAGGAGTTCTTTATGAAACTACTTATGACGCTCTTTATGCTTACTTCTCTTTTTCAATTCACAGGTTGTAACAGATCAGATGTCGACGATGACGAAGTTATCATTGAAAGACAGGAAGATTACAATCGTGAAGATGCTTCAGATACAGAAGTACTTCCTCTAGATCGAGATGATGAATTCAAGCTTCAAAGTGATGATGAAGTAGATGTTGATGATTAGAGCTTGATGATGATCCTGGCCGCTTCAAGAAGGGACTCAACCTGATAGTCCGGGGTAACTGTGCTCGAATGGTCACCTTGCCCAACAAGAAATGTCCTGCAGCCGGCATCAATTCCTGCTTCGACGTCACTGTGTCTGTCGCCAATCATGAATGAGTTTTTGAGATCAATCCCCATTTCTCTCGCAGCATCGATAAGCATGCCAGGTTTCGGTTTTCTGCAAAGACAATTTTCCATTGAATCATGGAAACAAATCTTGATGTCATCAACCTCGATCAGTTCACGAAGTTTGTTATTAACGGCATCAACAGCCTCTCGTGAAACCCATCCGCGTGCCACATCAGGCTGATTTGTAACAACGATTAATGTGAAATTATTTTCTCTAAGAAGCTGGATTCCTTCCGCAACATCTTCAAGTAATGCGAAATCTTCAAGCGTATAAGGAGCACGGGGTTTTCCATCTCTGAAGATAGTTTTATTTAAAACCCCGTCACGATCTAAAAATACAGCTCTCTTCAATGAAGATCCTCATTCAATGATTCGAAGTTCAGCAAATTCTGAACATCAATGACTCCTGAGATATTTTCGATATCTAGTTCTGCAAGTTTTTTTGTTTCCCTGTCAGGAACTGTACCGTTAAGGTAAACCACGCCTTCTTTCACAGAAACTTCTATTTCTCTTGCATCAATATCAGGACTCATTGTGAGAGTATCACAGACATCATGATAAATCGAATCATCTGATCTCCTATAACCTCTTGGTCCACGTCCGCGATGCCCACCGGCATCATGCCCGATTTGTGATCCGCCATGAGTTCTAAAACTTTCTCTTCTGATTCTTCCTGGTTCTCTATGTTCATCATTCGGACCGCGATTTTCATTGAAGGGTCCGCCTAGTGTATTGGCCGAACTTCTCGAAACACCCCTGTAGTCATTACGTGGCATACATACTCCTTTTTTAAACGCCCAGATCTTTCTTAACCGGAGCTTCAGGGCCATATGAAGAAAGATCCGACTTTAAGACGGTCAGTTCATTTCTCACATCCCTCACTCCGGGAAGATGTTCCACTATCAACTCGGCATGTTTTTTTTCCTGACGTGAATTGGCCTTACCTGAAAGATAAACAACACCGTTTTGTACTTTTACACCTATATGAGTAGCATCCACTTTTCTGTCTCTCATTAACATATCGCAGACTTCTTCATAGATATGATCATCAGTTCTTTTGTAGTTCTTAGGGCCATATCCAGTAAAATCAGTCTGCTCTTTATCATCGCCGCTTACACCCGGATGATGCCAGTTGCCCTGAGGACGTACATGAATGTTTCTTTTATTGATATGGGCTGATTGTTCAAAATCTTCCTCGCCTATCTCAAAAGGTTCATCCGAATAGTCAGCTCCTGCATAGCGGGAATAATCATCGTTATCGTATTTTTCAACCAGCCTGAGGTTTCTTTTTTTGCCTGATGCTTTTGTTTCTTTATCCATTTGTTCCTCCGTCGCCATTGACCTTCTCATCCACATGACCAATTCCAGGAATCCATCCTTCAACTTTGTCAGTTACTTTGAGCTGATTCATGACATCATCAATTCCAGCAATATGTTCTACAATCGCCTCAGCATGACGTTTATCTCTTCTCGTACGAACTTCTCCCTTCAGAACCAGGCAATTATTTTCAACCTCAACCTCAATATCGGAAGCATCAAGAAACCAATCCTTTGATAGAATTTCACAGGCCTCTTCACGAATACGATCCGGATTGCGAGTATAACCTTTTGGACCTTTCCCTGAATGATTCTCTCGTGAAGCCTCGGACCTGATGTCATCAGACCATCGATTAAGTCGTCCGCCATGTTCATAAGGATGTCTCATTCCATATTCATCTTCATAAGTGGGATCATAATCTCTTTTGAATTGATCATCTTGATAGTGATCATGACGTGGTCTTTCTTCACCGAAACGGTTTCGTCTCTGTTCCCGACCATAACTGGATTCAGAAAAAGATCCGTCTGTATTTTTAAGTTCTTTTAAATCATCATAAGAATCAGATTCGCGAAACTTTATGTAATCTCTCTGATCCTTTCCAAATTGTTTGCCGTACATAAATCCTCCTTGAAATGGGTAACCTGCTTTTAAAAGTGCAATCCACTTGCCGGGGTTAACTATCTATAATCACCATGATCAATTTTCTCTGGGGGCAAAAATCTACAGCTGCTGCCAAGAATTAGACTCAAAACAGTCATTTTTACGATTTTTCGGCAAACAGATGAATTCGTAAATATCAGAAAACAGTGACAAAAATTTTCCGCAGCAAAACTGATCTATACTGACTTCATTCCGACACATTCGCTGTTGAATATGGATAAGGAGGTACGTTTATGACAAAGTTATCCAATCATTTAGACTGTCGACTTGATAAGCATCACCGACAGGATTTTTCACCGGGCATGTAACTGAATCATTAAAAATAATTTGAAGATTATGCGGGCCGCTCACAAAAGCGGCCTTTTTATGTCTGCAAAATTGATCCGTGACGTGACCAGAAGAAAACTTTCATGTTTAGTTATTTCCGAGGATTTATTTTAAACCGAGGAGAAAACATGAAAGCTCTACTTATGTCTCTTGTTCTTGCAATGTCGGCGTCAGCATTCAGTGCAGATAAAAAAATGTCCAACGCCGTAAACAACATGGAACCATCACAACTTGATGATCTTATCCGTGGTGAGATGGCGGCCGTCAGAACTTACGATAAAGCACTTGAGAAAGTGAAAGATGAAAAAGAAATGGCTAAGCTAAAAATGATCCGAGAGGATCACGTAAACGCTGTAGCTAAGCTTAAAACTTTCGCTAACAAAGATGTTGCTGATGATACGAAAACAGCTGGAGCATGGGGCGCTTTCGCGACTGCATACACAGGTGGCGCTAAACTTTTTGGTAACGATGCTGCTCTTAAGGCCCTGACTCAGGGTGAAGAACACGGTATCAATGAGTACAAAGAAGCAATGGAAGATGACACCATCAAGCCAGAGCTTAAGCAGATGATCAAAACTCAGTTCCTACCTAAGCAAGAAGAACACATCAAAACTCTTAAATCGTTCATGTAATCACAATTGGGGGCTTCACCGGCCCCCATTTTTTCTGTACACTTAATTCATGCACATTCTTATTCTTTCTCTCAGCTTACTCGTAAGCTTCAAATCGTATGCACTTAATGCAGAGGCCATTGCTCAAGTTTATGCACCGGTTGTTTACCAGGGTGTCGGATCAGTTCCTGAAGCTGATGAATTCACGAGAGTGGATTTTGATGGCGACTGGAACCCAAATAATAACTGGGAAAACATGCCGAAGTTCAAGCGCCCAAGAACCGTCTACTGGAATGTGATTGAAAGCGAAAACCATTACTTTGTTACCTATTCATTTTTCTTTCCGAGAGATTATGCGGTCTGGTGTTTTTTCATGCATTGTCATGAAAATGATTTTGAAGGGATGAGAGTCACAGTTAAAAAGCCTTCTCAGATCATAAAGATTGAAGGACTTGCTCACAATAATAGGTCGGAAGTTTTAAATCCCAAGCTCATTGAAGTAACGATTGAAAAAGAAGGTCATGGTATTCATCCCCATACACTTCGAAAACCAGATGAAAAATTTGTTCGATACACCCCTGGTGATTATGAACTCAGACCTCTCCAGGAACTTTGGGATAAACGAGACTCCGGAATTTTTATCGGTTCTTTTGAATATAACGGAAAAAAATACCCTTCAAATTTTGGTGGCAGAAAGTGGATCCTTTTTGGATTTGGAGCGGCCAAGCCTTCATGGTCGTGGGAAATATGGAGATCAGAATTTGAGAAGGGCCAATGGTTTCTTGACCCTCTGAAAGGTTCTAAGGAAAAGTATCTTCAGCATATGACTGAGAAGTAATTAAGACGCGTGGACTTTTCTTCTGACAACTTCCAGGAATTCTCTTTCATCGAAAGGTTTTAGAAGACAAGATTCGCCTTCCACATATCCTTGTCCCGTCATGAACATAACCGGAATTTTTTTGATTTCATCGAGCTGCAACTGCTCTCTTCTAAACTCAAGTCCAGATTTTACGGGCATCATCAAATCCACAATGATTAAATCGGGCAGATCTCTTTGATGGACTAAGTAATTCAGTCCTACTTCTCCATCTTTTGCCGTCATGACAGTGAAACCTTCATCAACCAGCAATTCGCAAACCGAAAGCCTGAAATCCTGATCATCATCAATAATCATGACTTTTTTCTTTTTGTTGGGAAAAAGATTTTCTTCCAGAGTATCGAAAGAGTTTTTTTGGAATTCATTGTTATAGGCGAGATTACCGAGCATGATTCCCTCCTGTGGTAGCAGAAAATTTATCTATTGCTCACGAAGCCGTATATTAAAAAAGCAATTAAGTCGTGAATGAAAGCATCATAAAGAAATAGATCCAATGACGTATCCTGAAAAGCTTTTTAAAAACTTTAATGGTTGGATAAGCAAGACCATTCGGTCTTACTTATTACTTCTACCATTACTTGGAATTTTTGTAACACGCGCACGATCCCCGTGATGATTTCCAGATTGATCTCTCTGGAATGCTGAATCACCTCTGGCCCCAGTTGAAGTACTGGTTCTATCAACAGGCACATCTGTGCTTTTATTTCTTACTTTAGACATACTTCCTCCTACTGACGGTGAATGTTAGAAATTTTTTTACTTACATTTGAAGCATCACCGCTTTGAGTTGAACCTTTGTTACCAATGCGTTTATTGGAATTTTTTTTCGTCGTCTCTTTGTCTGAACCGATACTTATGTGATCTGATAATTTTTTATTCATACTTCCTCCTTCGTCATCAATAGAGAAGCATAGCACATGATGCATGAGGCGTAACGAGCTTTGGCTAGGCTTAAGATGACAAGGATGCTTCTTTTCAGACAATATCGCTCCGTCATTTGAGAGCTAAAAACACGGGAGGTTTTATGCGGTTTCTTCTCGTTCTTTCCATTTTTATTATTACGTCAGGTGTATTTGCACAGTCGGTTGTCTCGACGCAAATTCATGACATCGACATGGGTCAAGTTGGTGAACAACCTTTGATCTTTTTATCTACGGGCCAGGTTGTTACATACCCTGGAACAAACAACGGTATGTTTGATCGCTTGCGTGCAGCGATCAGAAACAAGTCGTGGTTTACACTCAAACTAAACGAAGCAAGGGAAATCATCGATCTGAAAGAGATTGCCTCACCACCATCAGTGATGTCTGAAAAGAATCTTCTCTTTGAAGAGAATGAAATTCCCTACATGCCATCTATTCTTAAAAATATGGATGTTGCAAGAAGCTTCTTTTACGATGCAAGAACAACTCACAAAGAAGAGTCACAATGTTTCAATCGTGCACACGTCTGGGCGTATGAATGGAGAACAAAGAAAAATCTTTATTCTTCAAAAGCATGGTTATTCTTCACACGAAAATTCATCCGTAAGTATAAATTCGAATGGTGGTTCCACGTGGCCCCTATGGTTCATGTCATCTCAGACGGTCAGGTGAAAGAGCGTGTGATGGATATCAAATATGCACGTGGGCCTCTAAAACTCAAACAATGGACGGATATCTTCATGCGTGACAACGCTGATTGTCCCATTGTTGAGAAGTATTCTGACCACGCTAATTACCCGGAGTCGGGATCATGCTTTCTCATGAAGTCCAGTATGTATTACTACCAGCCTGTGGATATCGAACAAAAAGAGATTCTTGGTTTTGATAAGTCCAAGTGGCAGGAGTCCGAAGTGAGACAAGCTTTCCTTGAAGCTTTCGATATTAAACTTGGAGAGGCGCATGAATAATAAAAAAATTCTTTCACTCGCACTTTGTTCAACAATCCTCGTTTCGTGCGGTGGCGGCGGTGGTGGCGGAGGCGGAAGCTCAAAAGGCAAAACAGCTCAGCCACTTGAAACAGAATTAGGCGGAACATACCAGGCGATTCTATCACCCATCAATAAAACGATCTCAGGACACATGAATGGATCAATGACACTTGTTCGTGAGAAAGATGACGTAGTCATCGATGTTCGTTTTTCCAACGGACCGGCTTCGTCAATCCATTCTCAGAACATCCACATCGGTGACCGTTGTCCTACAGAGGCAGATGACCTGAATAATGATGGATATATTGATGCCGAAGAAACATCTCGTGTTGTTAAAGAAATTCTGATTCCACTCGATGACGATATTACGTCACAGAGAATGGGTCTTGGAACATTCCCGGTTTCAGATGAGTTTGGCTATTATTTCTGGTCACGTGCAACTCCATTTGAAAAACTCATGAATGATCTCCATGAAGAAGATATCAACCCGGTTGATGAATATGCAAAACTCAGCAGCAACAAGTCACTCACGATGATTGGGAAAATTGTCTTGATCCGTGGTGTTTCGGAAACGACTCCACTTCCGGAAACTGTTTTAGGAAAAGGTCGTTTG
>JBEIQF010000121.1:0-9154 GCA_040376635.1 Halobacteriovoraceae bacterium | reverse complement strand
CAAACAATTTGCTGAAGGATTTACAGTTCGTGGTTACAGCCCGATCGTGAATGAAGTGAAAATTGAAGGCAAAGGTACATGGTACCGTGTGAGTCTTGGACTATTCAATACAGTGGAAGATGCGAAGGCCTACATCAAGGCAGAACAATCGCTTTTCTCTGGTCAAGAACACGTCATCTCTGAACTCAAATAATTAATAGAAAAATCCGATTTCAAAGCCGAGCGCTAACCACCCAAGGGTGAGTGAGCGCTCACGCTTACTTTCTGTGCCAAGCTGTTCACGTGCAACACTTGCGATGTTGTAGGAAAGCTTACCACCGTAGAAGAATGATGTGCTCGAGCGTTTATGGATCCCGTAGTTAGCTGTGAGGCCGTATCCGCGATAGACCTTGTCTACGAATGATTCATTCAACTGAACGCCGTTAAAGAAAACGTCGACTGATTCAAAGACATCTTCAGTAGGGTAGAAATCAAGAAGCATTTTGAAACGGTAACCAACACCAAGACCAGCGGCCATGACTGTGTTCTTCGAGCTACCAGGACGTTGAGTGGCAGCTTCTCCGTTGGGATTAGAGCCAGAAGTATGGTTCTGAGTGATCGCATCGAAAACAGCTCTTTGCTGGAAGAACTGAGCGCCATACCAGAATTGGTTGTAGCGAGTGCTTCTTCTCATGTACGAAACTTCACCGCCGAAAATATCACCTAGTTGTTCGTAGTTGCCGTTAACGAGTCCACCGATGGCGAAACGGTTTCGGTCTGTGCCTGTGAAGCGTCGCTGGTCTTTGATCCCAAGATTTGTGTTGAGGTCATAAATCATGGATTCGTTACGAAGATGCTTCTCAGGTTTTTTGATGAGAATTTCCTCTGCTTCAGGATTGAGTTCTTCTTCAGAAAGATCAAACACAGACGCTGCGAAAACCTGAAGAGGTAAAAGAAGAAGGAGTAAGTATTTCATAATTACCTCTGCGCCAGTTGCTCGAAGTTTTCACCAGGGAAATCTTCAAGACCCATGTAGTCTGCGAGTTCTAATTTTTTGATCAGGTGTTCATACTTCACGTTCTCAGAATTCATGTGAGAGATAACAAGGTTATCAATCGCAATCTTGATGTCTGAGAATGTCGCGCGACCTTCAATGTAGTTATCGAGAACTGAATCATAGTTAGATTGAGCATTCTTGTGCTGGAACGTTGCGATTTCTACTTTCTGCTCCAGATAACGGAGAGTTTTGTAGATTGTGCGAACTTTTACTTCAAGCTGTCTTCTCGTATTGAAGTAATTAATTTCAGCGATTCTTTTATTGAGGAAGGCCTGTTGGTTGTTACGAGAGTTGAAAAGACCACCTTCACCGAGAAGAGTCCATTTCATGTCGATAGAGGCAACAAGTTCAACGTTACGGTTATTGGGTGAAGTCTCATACTGATAAGAAGATCCGTCAGGATCAAAACCAGTTCTGTATGTCCCAAGGTTGAAGGCAAATTTTGGAAGTGGTAAGTTGTCCTTTAATGTCTTCTGATAAGTGCGGCTGGCATTGTCGTACTGAAGTTTAGCATTTCTGTAATCAACAGATTGTTCTTCAGAAAGTTTAAGCGCCTCTTCCATCGAAGTATTTACTGACACGAATTTTAACTGCTCATTCGTGCGATAAGAACCACGCCACTCATCTCCAAGAAGATTGGCAAGTTCTTCTTCCTGAAGACCTACGTCGTACATTGATTCCTGGTATTCAGTCTGAGAGCGGAGATATTCAGAGCGAGTCTGATAATATTCCTGCGCACGGATTTTTCTTAATTGCAGTTTCTCGCGGGCCAGACGGTGAATGAAAGAAGTCTGACGAAGCTGTTCAGAACGGATGCGTTTAATCTCTTTTGTTCTGATCATGTTGAAATACTGAGTAATAAGAGAGAACTTCAGGCGACGACGGGCCTCAGTGAGCTGTTGGTTAGCACGATTGAGGATTTGTTTGTCGTTTTGGTACTGAAGGTAATCACGGCCCCAGTTAAAGAGTGTGTATTCATCAATGACAAGACCAAGACTTCCGGTAGGAGCTTGTTGAGCTCCCATCGCAGGAGTTGATTGAGATGATTCTCTGAAACGGTCCACTTTGTGATTAGATGAATCCAGCTCGAGAGAGATTTTTGGTAGCCAGAAACGTTGGAAGACGTCTGTTTTTAAAAGTTCAATCTGTTCGCGTTGCTGTTCACGGATTTTCTGAAAAGCATTCCTGCGGAATCCTTCTTCAAGAACTGATCTGAGATCAAGTGCGCGACCTTCCGCCTGCGGATCTTTGGCGTCGAAATTACTTTTTCTCGGCGTCCACTTATTGCGAGGAGGTTCAGAAATGTCTTCTGTGGTTTGAGTTTTGTCCTGCTCGATGGCAGTCTCTAGTGCAGAAAGGTCTTCATCCTGCGAATACGCAAGCGTGCTTCCTACTAGTAGAAAGATTAAGATGGCTTTTTTCAAAGCGCGTTCTCCCGAAAAATCCGAAATCAAATCATTTGATTTCTATGTGTGTGTCCAAAAAGTGTAACACTAAGATTTCTGAGAAGTAAAATCAGTTATAGAGAAAGTCCCGGGCATCCTGAGCGAACGATGTTTTCTTCCATCGTCTCGATCTGGAGATTGGTGAGGTAAAGTTCATTTTTCACTTTCACTTCCGTCGATTTAAGACGGGCATGTAAAGTTTGTTTAGCATTCGGAGATTTTTTTATGAGGTCCTGATTTCTCTGAAGAAGAGCATTCAGGCGTTGTTGCATTTTGATTTTGTCCGCTCTTTCCTTGAATAGCTCCTTACAACGAAGACTTAGAACAGGCTTCGTGATGGCATCTTGCATTAGTGCCTCATCCTGAGCGTATACACTCGGGAAAAGTGCCAAAATCATGACGGTAAGAATGCTTTTCATATTGATAGAGTAGCATGTGACTCTGTTAACGCAAAGTTGAATTTGCCTCTCAATTTATTGTCGTATCGAGTTCAATACCGTAAGATGAGGGGTCAACTTAAAATCAGGTTCAACCCACATATGGCAAGAGTAGTAATTCTTATTCCCGCACGTTTTGCTTCTTCACGATTTCCGGGAAAACCACTCGCGCTCATCGCTGGGAAATCGATGATTGAACGTGTTTTCAAAAACTGCGAAGAGTCTGGTTACCCAACTTACGTGGTGACTGATCATGATGGGATTGAAGAACACGTTAAGGGTTTTGGCGGGAAAGTTCTGAGAGTCGATGATGATGTTCCGAGCGGCTCTGAAAGAATTGCTCTGGCATTTGAAAGACATCTCCAGAGTTCAGGGCCTGAGCTTGTGATTAACGTTCAGGGTGATGAGCCTCTTCTTAAAGGGGATGTTCTCGCTGAGCTTGCTGAGTTTCACTTAAATTCGAAGTTTGAAATCGCGACTCTGTTAAGAGAGCGTTCGGTGAAAGAAGAAGATTTTAAAAATCCAAATGTCGTGAAGGCGGTGTATGCGCCGGTTTCAAAACAGTGCCTCTATTTCTCAAGACAATCTCTTCCTTATGACCGTGATGGCGGAAGAGACTACAACTGGTATCAGCACATTGGTGTTTACAGTTACAAACCGAAGGCCTTGTCAGCTTTCGTAAAATTGCCCATGGCCAGACTGGAAGACCTTGAAAAGCTCGAGCAACTTCGTGCTCTCGAGAATCAGATGACGATCGGTGCAGTCCTTACAAATCAAAAATTAATTGGCGTTGATGTTCCTGATGACGTGAAAAAAGTAGAAGGAGCTCTTAAGTGAAGCACAGTAAAAAGTATATTTTCATTACCGGTGGCGTAACAAGTTCATTAGGTAAAGGTCTTGCAGCTGCAAGTATCGGATGTCTTCTCGAAAGAAGAGGGATCAAGATCAACATGCTCAAGATGGATCCTTACATCAACGTTGATCCAGGAACGATGAGTCCAATTCAGCACGGAGAAGTGTTCGTGACGGACGATGGTGCTGAAACAGATCTCGATCTCGGTCACTACGAGCGATTCACTTCACTGACTCTCTCAAAAGAAAACAACTTCACGACTGGTAAGGTCTACCTTCAGGTAATCGAGAATGAGCGTGAAGGTAAGTATCTCGGAAAAACAGTTCAGGTTGTTCCGCATATTACGGATGAGATTAAAAGACGCATTCATATTGCTTCTGAGAACTGTGATCTTCTGATCGGCGAGATCGGTGGAACAGTGGGTGACATTGAATCCCTCCCTTTCATGGAATCGATTCGTCAGTTCGCTCTCGACGTGGGAACTGAAAACGTGCTTTTTGTTCACCTGGTTCTGGTACCGTACCTTGAAGCAGCTGGAGAGTTAAAATCAAAACCTGCCCAGCACTCAGTAAAAGAGATGAGATCAATTGGTCTCTTCCCACAAATCATTATCTGCCGCGCAGACCGTGACATTGATTCTTCCATCATCGAAAAAATCTCTCTATTCTGTAACGTTCCTAAGCAGAACGTTTTCAAATCAATTGACCTTGATTTGATCTATAAAGCGCCGAAAGCATTTCATGAGCAGGGAATGGATCGCAGGATCTGTGAACTTCTGGGAATGTGGGCAACAGAACCGAAAATGGATGAGATCAATAAAGTGATCTACAACGCTGAGAATCCACTGAAAGAAGTGAATATCGGTATTGTTGGTAAATACACTGAGCTGATTGAATCTTACAAGTCATTAGATGAAGCTCTAAGACATGCGGCCATCGCCAATCAAGTGAAGCTTAACCGCATTTACATTGATGCTGAAGATTTAGAGAAAGGTGTAAAAACGGATCTCCTTCATTACGTGGATGGGATTCTTGTTCCAGGCGGATTCGGATCTCGAGGCACTGAAGGAAAGATCAAGGCGATTCAATTCGCACGTGAGAACAAAAAACCTTTCTTTGGTATTTGCCTTGGCCTTCAGCTTTCAGTGATTGAGTTCGCAAGAAACGTTGTTGGTATCAAAGATGCGACATCAATGGAATTTAAAGAGAAGGGTGACTTCGTTGTTCACTATATGACTGGTCAGAAGGAAGTGCAAAAGGGCGGAAGCATGAGACTTGGCGCTTACGACTGTGTCTTCACGAAAGGCAGTCTTGGTGAAAAAGTTTACGGTGCAGACAAGATTTCTGAAAGACACCGTCACCGTCTTGAAGTGAATAATGATTACGTTAAAAAACTTACTGATAAAGGTCTTATTGTTTCAGGAAAAAATCCTGACCTCAATCTAGTGGAAGTGATCGAACTTAGTGATCACCCTTACTTCATTGCATGTCAGTACCACCCTGAATTCAAATCAAGACCGTTTAAACCGCATCCGCTCTTTGCTTCATTCGTAAAAGCAAGCGGAAAGCTATAAGGAAAATGTTATGAGTAAAAAAATGGATTTCTATATCGGCCCATGTGTAATTGAAAGTGAAGCACTTGCCCGTCAGATTGCTGAAAAGCTGATTAAAGATCTTGAGCCGTTTAAGAATGAAATCACACTTCATTTCAAAGGTTCATACGATAAGGCAAACCGCTCTTCATTTACATCTTACCGTGGTCCGGGAATTGAAGAAGGTCTTCGCATCTTAGCGATGATCAACAAAGAATATGGTCTTCCGACTCTTACGGATTTCCATACTCCTGATCAGGCAGAGATGGTAGCGAAGCACGTTTCTGTCCTCCAGGTTCCGGCATTCCTTTGTCGTCAGACAGACATGATTTTTGCTGGAGCTGAAGCTTGTGCGAAATACGGCAGAGAACTGAAAGTGAAGAAAGGTCAGTTCCTTTCTCCTGAAGAAACGAAAAATATTGTTGATAAAGCTTCACACTTCCTTCCAAAAGAAAAAATCATCCTGACTGAGCGTGGATCATCATTTGGTTACAATAACCTTGTCGTTGATATGGCCTCTTTCCAGATCATGAAATCGTTTGGTGTTCGTGCCATTCACGATGCTACTCACTGTGTGCAGAGACCTGGTGGTCTTGGAACAGCGACAGGTGGTAAACGTGAGCAGATTCTTGTTCTTGCTAAAGCCGCTGTTGCTGCGGGTGCAGACGGGATCTTCATGGAATGTCACCCTAATCCGGAAAAAGCACTTTCAGACGCAGCGACTGCACTTCCACTTGATTCAGTGAAAGGCATCGTTGAGAAACTTCTTAAAATCCGTCGCGCGGTGGAAGAATGAGCTTAAAAGTAACATCAAAGAAATTTGAAGAAAAACTCAAGAAGATCAAAGTCGCGTGTTTTGATCTTGATGGAATTCTGACTGACTCCCACGTCTGGTGGGCCAGTGAAGAGGTTGGATTCAATCGTACGTTTTGTATCTATGATGGTTATGGCATGAAACTTCTCATGAAGGCCGGTATCAAAGTGGGAGTCATCACAGGCGGGAATTCGGTATCTGTCATCAAACGTACAAGCCAGCTTGGTCTTGATTTCGTTTACGCTGGTAACGAAGATAAACGTGAAGCTTATCTGGATATGTTAAAAAAATATAACGTTCAACCAGATGAAGTCATGTACATGGGTGATGAACTCTTTGATATGCCTCTTCTTCGCAAATCTGGTTTCTCAGCGACAGTTCCAAATGCATGTGAGGAAGTCAGAGAGATGGTGGATTATGTTACGATCAAAGAAAGCGGCAAGGGTGCTGCGCGCGAAGTGATGGATCTCATTCGTTATGCTCAGAATATTGTTCCGGATCATGGGGATTTCTAATGCTCGGTAAAAAGCTCTACAAGACGGGAATGCTGAATATCTTCCGTCTTATCATTCTCGCTATTGTTATTTTCTTTTTGAATGATTTTATTCTCGATACCTATACGTATGAAAAGTTCCAGGAACTTCGACGTTTCAAAATTTTAGATGTTCTGGAATATCACTATAAATATCCAAATGAATTGATCACATTCTTTTTCCTGATCATTGTTCCGGCATTTTACTACGCATTGATTCGTGGTGTTCGTTTTCACGAGAAGGGCTTTGTTTTTAACCGTGGCCTTCCTTTCATGAATAAAACAGTTCCGTATGAGGATGTAAGAACATACAAACTTCTTCATCCAAGTCTGGTTGTAACGATTCACACGAAGAGTAATGATGTTTACCTTATTGCTGACAATTCAGTTGAACGCGTGATTGCCATTCTGGATCAGCATCACATTAAAGGTGATCTCGCTCAGGATGATTATGCTAACCTCATTACGAACTTCAGGAAGTTCATTATTGTGGTTTTATCTTTCACATTTGTTTTGTTTATTATCAAAAAACTTGGATTCTTCTTCCGTTAGTCTTTAAGAAGTTTAAGGGCAGATGTGCCGAGGTTGTTTGTTTGCGCAAGAACCGAAGTCGCTGCCTGAAGCTTATGTTCGCCTCTTAATTTCTCAGCAGTCTCAAAAGCATAATCAGCGTCCATTCTTTGCGAATTGGCCGCGCTTTCATTTGTTGAAGATGTATCAAGATTATTGATCGAGCTCTGAATACGGTTCTGATAAGCACCAACTCTTGCGCGGTTTTCAGCAACTTTTGTAATCGCTTGATCAATGTATTGAAGGTTGATACGAGCTTCTTCACCCGACTCAATGTGAGAGTCAACAATTCCCATATTGAATTCACTTAATGTCAGGTCTTCCTGGTTAATCACAAGTTTTGAATTCTTGTCTGCGTGAGTACCAATCTGGAATTCACGAGTCTGAGAGTTGCCAGTAGGGCGCAGGAGAGTGTCTCCACGCATGCGGGTTACTTTTGATTCGCGCTCAATCTCGTGTCTGAGCGCCATGTATTCTTCGTTAAGCATGGCCCGGTCGGAATCCTGGAGAGTATCTGACGAGGCCTGAATAGAGAGTTCTTTAAGTCTTATGAGCATTGAAGAGATTTCTGTCATGCCACCTTCAGCAACCTGAAGTTCAGAAACAGCATCGTTCGCATTTCGAATCGCTTGATGTTGAGATCTGATTTGTGAATTTGATTTGAGACCAAGAGACAAAGATGCAGCGTCGTCCGCAGCTGAGCGCACGCGTGTACCGCTGGAGATTTTTCCAGTGGAATTTTCGATTTGTTTACTGTGTTCACTCACTGCACGCAATGCTTGCAACGAGGAAACGTTGGTGTTTATCCGCACTAATCAGTCATAGTGTCTTCCTTGAAATAGTTATGCTCCATCTCCGCTTGAGGTGGAACGTCAGTAACCTATCGGAATGATGAGGTATAAAGATGAGGTTAATTTATTAGAAAATCTTGGGGTATTCTTAAGGTTTAATTATGTATTCTTAACAAGTTGTAGGTTTGTCGGGATTGGGTGATCTAGGTCATAGATCTTGTGGGGATCCATACGAAATATTTGATTCTACTGAGTATTTATATTCAGCACGGATTCGTACGTCAGATTGAACGCCACTTTGGATACGGATACTATCCATAGAGCCGTTTAGATAAATAGGAGCGCCTGCTGGATAAGTGAGTACACCAAAGCGACTGAAATTAGTTGTGATGGTTCCAGATCCAGATGTCGCATTATCATTAAAGACACCATTGATGTAGAAACGTACGGCACCTGTTGCAGAGTTTCGGTTCATCGTTACATGTCTCCATGTACCGTCGTTCACGATAAAAGTTGATTCAGCTTTTTGACCGTTTTTAGAAGTAATACCGATCGTTCCAGTATTCGTTACATAACCAAAATAAATTTCGTTAAACGAACTATCTTCGCGGACACCTGTAATGGCAGGTGAAGTATAGAATTGGTTCGTACCAACTTGAGTCGTTTTAATCCAGAATGACATTGTCGTATTTACACCAAGAAGTGTGGCGAGGTTCGAACCTGTATTAATCGCAGAAGATCCGTTTACATAGATAGCGTTACCAGCTGGACCAGTGACGTCTGCAACTGTTCCTTCCGGTGCTGCGTTCTTACCTAAATTGGTAGCATCGTAATA
Organism: Halobacteriovoraceae bacterium; assembly: GCA_040376635.1. GTDB lineage: Bacteria > Bdellovibrionota > Bacteriovoracia > Bacteriovoracales > Bacteriovoracaceae > Peredibacter. The sequence goes on along the minus strand of JBEIQF010000121.1, from coordinate 250 downwards.
ATTTGCACCCGTCTTATCCATATTCCATACACCAGCGAAAGCAGACCAGGTGTTTGCCGGCGACTGATTATCAGAGGCGCTTGAATTGTTGTAATACATGTAAATAACCATATCAGCACTTGCAGTGACCGTTGGGATTTTTACCCATACAAAACTCACTCCAGAAGCATTCCGCGACTCAATGTCATAACTCAATGTTGTCGTGTGGTCTGCAAGTGTGAAGCGGATATCAGCACCACCAGAAAGGATT
>JBEIQF010000438.1:0-2553 GCA_040376635.1 Halobacteriovoraceae bacterium | reverse complement strand
GAACTTTTCAAAAAAGCACAAAACTCTGATTCAACTCATGACTGTAGTCCGAGCGTAAATCACGATCACACTCAAAAAGATTTTTTACTGGATTCACCTGTTGAAAAGAAAAGCAAAGCTTCTTCTAACCAGTAAATTGAAGTTACTTTGTAAGCTTTCTTGATCCATCCGGAAGATATTCGTAATCCGACTGCATGATATTGTCTTTATAAAGAACTTCTCTCTTGAGAACATCATTCTCATAAGTGCGTTTTGAAACAAGCTGGCCCTTATCATCGAAATATTGGCTCTCTCCCTCAAACTTTCCTTCTTTATAGTTTTCTATGGATCTCGGTTTAGAATCCTGCCAATAACTCTTAATCTCACCATCTTGTTCATCGTAATTTCTCATCACGATGTAAGTGCCTTCTGATTCGAGCGTTTTATCATCGTAATACGTCTTCATTTCTTTCTTAAGAAACTTATCTCCGGCCTTGAAAGTCATTTCCTTACTCACGTTTCCGTTCATAAAGTATTCTTTCTTGGTTAAAGGTTCACGCCCCTTGAACGTTGAAACAGTTTTTAACTCTCCCGTCTCAAAGAACACTTTCTGAGTTTCTATTCCATCATCTACTATACTTTCAGTTCTCACTTTACCATCGCGATAGTAGCCAATTTCTTTGATGAGCTTGCCTTTATCGTAAGTAACCTTATAACTTCCGAGATTAGACTCGTGAGGTTTATCCCATCCACAAATTTCTCTATCTTCTTTGGCGTATGTTTCTTTACCGCATCGGATATTGTAAGGCTCTCCTGATTCTTTGAAATCGATACTCATCGAATTTTCATAGTGAATACCTTTGAGTTTACCTGAGTCAAAAAATTCTTTATGAAGGCCGACACCATCACTGTTATCGTACTTACCTTCGTAAATGAGTTTTCCATCCTTGTTATAGACTTTTTTAAGGCCGTGCATATTTCCTTGCTCATTCACGGCATACTCTTCACGATTGCCTTGAGAATCAACTCTCATGCGTTTACCGATTTCTTTTCCATTACGAAGCTCATACTCACGGATGACTTTTCCGTCATCGTCTTTGCAAATCACCATGCCCGTTTTACCAGCAGTCGTCCCACCATGATTGGGATTTACCGGATCACCATTTAAAGTACATGATTGTGGAGCCGAGATGGCTTCACCCGCGAGGATGAAGCCAAAAGAAAGACTAGAGAGTTTTAAGATATTCAATAAGTTCAATTTTGTTCTCATGAGTGAAATGTTTGAAAGATTCAAAGTAATGACCCTGATTAGAATGGCCACGTCTTGCAGTATCATATGTCTGACGTTTACTTGCTTTTTTAAGATCCGCTGGAAGAAGTCCGAGTTTCACTTCATCAAAACGGTCTTTCTCGCCTGCATTCTTGAGTGAGAAGACTTTCGGACGAGTTTCAGGCGCACTTAACAAGTCATAAATCGTTGGAACCGAAGCATTATGCATATAAGGGAATCGAGACCAGACACCCCAAAGTTTTGGAGCAACATATCCTTTCTCATCTCTGCGTTCTGCCCTCATCACATCATTCAATGGATTCTTAGCGATGAGATCATAGAGTTCATCTGTAAGGGCATCAAGACGATCACGATCTGTATTCACCACACGAATAGGAATATGTTTTGGTGATTCATAAACAGGATGTCCGTCAAAATCACGGTTATGATTTCCGTGACACTTTATACAAGCGCTCTCGTAAAGTTTTTTACCTGCTTCAACTTTCGCTTCCTGAACTTTAAATGGATATTTAGGAGGAAGAATTTCGCCTAGCACGTCTTCGGCTTTATGAACTTTTGGCCAGTACTCTCGAACGTTCTCCGGTGTTTGACCTGCATAAAGCTCAACAGCAATCGCCCATCCGCCTAGCTCGCCATTACCTTCGCCATCCCAGAATGAACCAGATTTTCTTTTCTCTCCGTATCCCCACAAGTGAGGAACTTTGACCTGACCTGGTGGAAAGTTATCAGGGAATGGAATGTTCTGAACTTTATAAAACCAAGAACGGATGATGGCAGTTGAAACTAACCCTTGAGTCATGTTTCCAACTTTTGATCCAGCAAGCGCATTCGTAAATTCAACAGAACGCTTATGCATTTCTTTAAAATGTGGATTTCTGCGAGGAAAAGCTCCCCAAACTTTTAATCCGAGAGCAGCATCTTTACCAATCTGCCATGTATCGATGTTTTTGTTTCCTAGTCCCACGATGTATTGGCCCGCAGCTTTACCACCGTGACAGGCAACGCATCCAAGAACTCCGATGTTCATACCCTCATAAGGCTCATTGAAAAGTCCACGAACTTTATTATCCTGAACAATCAATCCCCAACGCTGGTAGAGCGGTCCCAGATCACTTGTTCCGATACTGCGATCGCCAGCCCATTCATAGAGGCTGATGACTTCGGGAGAAACCATCATCCCGCGGCCCTTGTAGAAGAAGTTCAGATTTCTGAAAGCTTCAATGGCTTCATGATGTCGTTCAGTGCGGACATCTTGAGCGAATGTTGGTAATGTAATCAGAAGT
>JBEIQF010000120.1:0-9215 GCA_040376635.1 Halobacteriovoraceae bacterium | reverse complement strand
TCAAGTTTCTGAATGCGTTTAGCAGCTTCAGCTTTTGGTGAGCATGATGCAAGAGAGCCGAACCACTTTAGCATCACAAGGGAATCATGTTTCCATTTCTGGTAGAACTTCTGGATGGCCTCATGTTCAAGTGGCACACCTGTAAGGATGTACTGCTGAAGACCATGAACCTCATCAGTCATGTTCGTAGCATTGTTGTAATGCTTCTCAAGTGCCTTCATCCCTTCTTCCGTTTCAGTGGCCACGAGATAAGTGAGACATTGGTTCTTAAGAGATCTTTCTCCGAAAGCTTTCGGTGTAAGTTCAAATTTTGAATCACGAGAGAGTTTTTCGTGCTCCTTCATAAACCAGTCCTTGAAGGCCAGACCAAGTTTTTTACGAAGGTGCTTATGAACTAAGTGAATGGCATCAAAATCTGGCTGGGCCATTTCCTGTGACAATCCATTTTCTGTCGGAAGATCAAGAAGGTATGACTTGAAAGAATGGTCAATCGATTCATCTTTCAGGAGTTTTTCAAAAGCGGCCTTGAATTCAGGGTCGAGATCTTTTGTTAACTCTCCGTTTGCCTTGTATTGGTTAAACTCAGATTTAAAGACATGATCATAAACTTTCTGAGTCGCCTCATACTTGCAATAAGGATCATTATCAAAACTCATTAATGTGATGAGGTCTGAAACTTCATACGGGTAATCTACAATCACAGGAGCTGAAAAGCCGCGGTTAAGAGATGGAATGACTTCTCCATTAACAGCAAAGCGGAAACTCTCCTTGAGCTTTTTAACCTCTAACTTATGCTCAGTTACCTTGTGTGTTTTTTTATCAAGAAGACCGATCGTAAAAGGCATGTGAAGAACATTGCCTTCAGGAACCTTGTGCGTAGTCGGAGGATATTTCTGTTCAATATCCATCACGAGTTCTGATCCTTCAATCTTTGTTTTCACAATCAATGTCGGAGTACCCGGGCGTGAATACCAGTTCTTGAACTGAGTAAGATCCTTGCCTGATGCATCTGCCATAGCATTCACGAAATCTTCTGTCGTGACTGCCTGGCCATCATGTCTTCTGAAGTATTCATCCATCCCTTTGCGGAAATTTTCTTTTCCGATCAAAGTATGAATCATGCGGATAACTTCAGAACCTTTTTCATATACAGTTCTTGTGTAGAAGTTATTGATCTCGATGTAGCTTGATGGACGAATCGGATGACTTAAAGGACCTGCATCTTCAGCGAACTGTGAATCTTTCAGAAGGCGAACATCTTCAAGGCGTTTAACAGCACGTGAAAGCATGTCGCTTGAAAATTCCTGGTCACGGAAAACAGTAAGACCTTCTTTTAATGTAAGCTGAAACCAGTCACGACAAGTGACACGGTTACCAGTCCAGTTATGGAAGTACTCGTGTCCGATCACTCCCTGAATGTTCTGGAAGTCGTGATCAGTTGCTGATTTTTCATCAGCGAGTGTGTACGTCGAATTGAAAATATTGAGACCCTTATTTTCCATGGCGCCCATGTTGAATGAATCAACAGCGACAATCATGTAAATATCGAGATCGTATTCAAGGCCAAAAGTCTCTTCATCCCACTTCATGGATTGTTTAAGTGATTCCATGGCATGAGGTGTTTTATGGAGATTTCCTTTATCAACGTAAATCTCAAGATCAACCTTGCGGCCTGATTTAGTGACAAACGTATCGCGGTCAACATCGAAGTCACCAGCAACCATGGCAAAAAGATAACTCGGTTTCTTGAACGGATCTTGCCACTCTACCCAGTGACGTCCACCTGGAAGATCACCGCTTCCGATTCTGTTGCCGTTTGAAAGAAGAAAAGGAAACTTTGCCTTATCAGCAATCATGCGCGTTTTATAAGTCGCCATCACATCAGGACGGTCAATGAAATAAGTGATTCTTCTGAATCCTTCAGGCTCACACTGGGTGCAAAGCTGAGGACCCGATTGATAGAATCCTTCAAGGGCCTTATTGTTGGCCGGATCAATCTTGTTCTGAATTTCGAGTTCAAATTTATCGTGAGTGATATTTAAGAGGACCAGTTTATCGCTTGAGAGCTGATAACGATCTGTCGGAACAGTTTCGCCGTTAAATTTTAGAGAAAGTAGTTCCATGCCTTCGCCGTTCAATTCCAGATTTAATTTCTGACCATGAAGCTCTGAACGCTTTTCAATTCTTAAAATGGAATTCACGATCGTGAAACCATCCTGAACATCAACAACCATGTCGATTGAATCAACATTGAAAGAAGAAGGTTTGTAATCCGAAAGATGGATCGTTTTAGGCTGTTGCTGTTGCATTCACTTCCTCCAGCGTGATCTCATAACCAGAATGAGATCGTACGTTCAAGACACCTGAATCAAAAATCAAATACTGACCTTTGATTCCCAAAAGACGCCCATGAATCTCAGGGGTCTTATCCAGATTAAAAGATGAGACTTTTTCCGGATACTGCAAGACGGGATAGTTGATTTTCAAAACCGGTTCATCAAGCAGGTTAAATTCAAAATACTGAAGGTCTTCACGAAGCTCACCAATCAGGCGCTCTTTCCAATCCACCAGATTAAGAGACTCAGGTTCTCCCTTGAGCATCTTTCGCCAGTCTGTTTTATCAGCGATATGTTTCTTAAACAGAACTTCGATTTGTCCGGAGATAAACCTGTTTTCGACTTCCATGATAGGAAGAGCTTCACTCGCACCTTGATCCATCCAGCGGTAAGGAACATTTGTCTTTCGAGTGATGCCGACTTTGAGGCCCGAAGAATTTGCGAGATAGATAATATGAGGCTTAAAACAATTCTCTTCGCCCCATTTTGGCTCACGACACGTGCCCTTGTCATAGTGACACGTCTCTGGTTTCAAAATGCACAAGTCGCAACTCGCAAGTTTCATCGTGCAGGGGTAACAGACACCTTCTGCGTAGGATTTCTTAGTTTGCTTCCCACAATTGCTACAAAAAATTTTACCTGAGTAAGAGAGTTTTAACTCGCGTCCCACAAAGGGAGTGAGGTCAAAATGCACCTCGCTCAGTACCAATCCATAGCTTACCTTCTCGCCAAGGGTCGTTTCCATTTTTGAGAGTGTGCCTGTCAATTTTTCACCGTTTTTCATAGGCAAAAATTATCACTTATTTTGCTTCACTCTGTCGCAGAAAAAAGTTCCTTAATTGCATTGGAATAAATACCGAGACTAGAATTACTAAATGAGTCAGATCTCATAAAACTTTAAAACCAACAAGGACGGTATTTAATGTTCAAAAAGTGGATGCTTCCCATCAAAGCGATGGTTCTGTGTATGGCTATCCTCGTTGTTCCTAGCTGTGGACAACAAGGCGCTGAACTCCCTCAGATTAACGGTGTGCAAGGCCCTAACTTCAACGTAGTTGATGGTCAGGTTCTTATGACATTCAAATTTTTAAACATGCAGGTAGATGCAGGTTTGAAAGCACCAATTCCTAAGACGAAACACTCGTTCATCGAATTCGCACCAAACATGGTTGACGGCGGTATGATGCTTCAGGTGTACATGGATGTAGAAGATCTTAAATCGATCTCTATCGGTGTAGGTGACGGTAACTATCTACCAGACGGCCGTGCTCTTCCAGGTGTTCCAGGTGGACGTCTTGAGAACTCACTTCGTATCGATACTGAATGGAAAGATATCTCTTTCTACTACCACAAAGAACTTTTCGGTCTTTGGATCCCGGTTGGTTTCGAAACAGCTGGTATCTCTGGTTACTGGAATATCAACATGAATCAAAAACGTGTTGGCTTCCTTGGACTTGTTGGTAACGATGAAGTTCGTGATTACAAAGCTGGTGCAGTTGTTCTTCTTAACCTAGGTGCTCTTAAGGATAAGCAGTTAAACAGACTGATCGAGCTTTCAAAACGTAACCCACACATGATCTACTAATCTCACGATTACAGATAGTTAGGGACCCTTCGGGGTCCCTTTTTTTGTAAAATTTTCCTGACCTGGCCCTTATTTTCCCGCCACATCTGCCTTCCCCTTATCATCAAATTTATGAAATCCTTTTGGCCATCTCTCTGCACGCTCATGCTCGCTACGACTATCGCTAGTTGCGGTAAAAAAGCTGAAGTTAAGGACACAGAGGCACAAGATAAAAATATCTCTCCTTCAACTGCTGAAGTGAATTTTTTCGTTCTTAAAGAAATGAAACGTGCGGTTTATGAGAATGATCTCGAAGACCTCAAAAAAGTACTCAAAGAAAATCCAAACATTGACCTGAACGCCATCATGAATGACGGCGATACCTATCTTACAGTTGCAATTAAGCGTGATTTCCGTGAAATCAGAAACTATCTGATTGAGAAAGGCGCTTCAGTTGAAAGAGTGAACGTGAATAAAAACACGCCACTCCTGATTGCTGTCGCCAAAGGAATGGTTAACTCAGTAAAAGTGCTTCTTGATCTTAAAGTCGACATGGAAAAGAGAAATAATGAAGGCGATACCGCTCTTCATATTGCGATTAAAAACTCTCAGGATGAAATCGCTCTCCTTCTCATCAAGCAAGGTGCAAACGTTGAAGCACTTGATGGAAAACATAAAACGGCGATCCGTCTAGCTGAAGATTTCAATGTACCGAATTCCCTGGATCTTCTTAGAAGTATTCTGCAAGTTGAAATTGGTGCACCAGACATCGCGAGCTTCAGAAATATTCTTACTCAAGGTGATTTAAAACGCCTGAATAACGTTCTTACTCGCTATCCGCGTCTTGCAAATGATTATGAATCCATCAACCCTCTGGCACTCGTGGTTGAAGTTAAAGATGAAAACGCAGCGATGAGAAGTGCTGAACTTCTTCTGAATTATGAAGCAAACGTAAACGGTCCGAAAGATGCAGAGGTCACTCCGCTAATCAAAGCTACTCTTAATGAAAAATCAAAGTTCGCAAATTTATTCCTGTCATCAAATGCCAATCCGCAACTTCTGGATAAAGACGGTAAATCAGCTCTCATCCATGCGATTGAGCTTAATAACCTTGAGATGGTAGACATGCTTTTAAGTTTCTCGGCCGTTGAGAAATACACATTTAGAAAAGATGGCAAAAAAATCACTTACAATGCCTGTGACATTGCCCGCACGACCGCTAAGGGTCTTAAGACTGATGAAGAGAAGCTAATCAGCACGAAGATCAAGAACTCGTTAGACTGTGGCTTCCTGAGCTGGCTTTTCTAGTTTAAAGACCTGAAACAGAAGCAGCATTCCCGGAAGGGCCACAACCGTACAGAAAACAAAGAACATTTCCCAACCCATCATTTTGGCCATGTAACCAGTCGGTGACGACAAGATCACCCGTGGAACGCCCATCAGGGCCGTCAGGAGCGCGTATTGAGTAGCTGTGAACTGTCTGTTCGTAATCGAGGCCATGTAAGCAGCATAAGCGGCCGTTCCCATTCCAGAGGCCAGGTTCTCAAAAGCGATGACACTTGCGAGATTGGCAAACGAAACCGGAAGTTGTGCAAGAATAGAAAATCCAAGTGTAGAAACGGCCTGAAGAACACCGAAGAAAATCAGGGACAATTTCATGTTCATTTTGAGCATGAGTGTTCCGCCGAAAATACCACCGACAATTGTTGCGATCATGCCGAACGTTTTCGCTACGGCCGCAATATCCGTTTTCGTATAACCAAGATCAAGAATGAACGGAGTTGTCATATTCGATGCCATCGAATCCCCGACTTTATAAAGAAGAATAAACAGAAGCATGACAAAAGCACCACGACGCTTGAAAAACTCAGCAAGTGGCCCGATAATCGCTTCCTTCAAATTCGCAGGAACCGGAATATGTTTGTTTTCTTCCGGAGAAATGATCGTGAATAAAATTGCTGGCGCCATAAAGACAGCGAGCCACATGAAGACATCTTTCCACGGAATCTGATCAGCGAGATAGAGAGCAAAAGCACCTGAAACTAGCATTGCTAAACGGTAACCTGTTACATAAAGAGAAGAACCAAGACCTAGTTCCTCATCAGGAAGAATTTCTCTTCTGTAAGCATCGATCACGACATCCTGAGACGCTGAGAATAGGGCCACAAGAAATGCCCACGTACAAGTGATGTAGATATTATCTTTTGGATTCGAGAGAGAAAGTCCGAGGATACAAATGACCATCAGAACCTGGAACAAAATCATCCAGCCTTTACGGCGAGACAAGAAAGGAAGCTTGTATCGATCTAGAAGCGGGGCCCAAAGCACTTTGACTACATAGGGAAAACCAATCAGAGAGACCATACCGATCGCAGTAAGATCCACCCCTTCATCTGTCATCCACGCCTGAAGTGTTGAACCAATCAGAAGAAGCGGCAGTCCTGAGGCATACCCCACTAAAAGCATAGAGAGCATGCGACGACTGAAAATCTTCTTCATTGTTTCATTCATAGGTATGTTGGCTCGTGATAGTGGAAGGCATTCTTGCCGAGAACATTATCTGTCGTTTTCTTTTTGAACGTACCTTTTTTAAACTCGATCTTTTTGATCACCTGACCAAGAGCTTCTGCAAGAAGCGGAGGCACAGCGTTTCCGATCTGACGAAATACGGCCGTTTGTGATCCGTGAAAGATGAAATCATTCGGGAAGCTCTGGCAGGCAGCTGCTTCACGCGGAGTAAGATAACGATTTTCTACAGGATGGTAGTAACTTGTTCTTGCAGTGAGAATTGTGGGAGATGGTTCATTCAGAGGAAGACGCTGAAGTCTTGTCTGACGGAAACGATTCTCGCGAAGTTTTTTCCAATCCACACCGTAATGAAGTTTTTTCGGAAGATAGCTCTTCTCATCTTCTTCATAGCGAATGCCTTTTCCGGCAGGAATAAATTTCAGGCGCTCACGATCTTCAGTCTTCTTGATTTCAGCAAGCTTTTTATCGTGATTATAAATGCGGCCATCTTTTGCTTTGAGATTCTTGAAAGCTTCAGAAACCGTTCTGACTTTTTTAGAAGCGCGAACACCGTGAGTAACTTCAGGGAAGATACACTCTCCGCCTTTCACACCCATGATGATCGTACGACGGCGTTTTTCAGGAACTCCGAATTCTTCCGCAGAAAGAACACGTGCATCCATGTTGTAACCGAGTCGTTCAAAATATTGGAAAATCTTTTTCATGATCGGCTGGTTTTTCTTTGCCACGAGTCCCGTCACGTTCTCAAAAAGAATCACTTTGGGTTCAGTCGCTTTCACGATGCGAACGAATTCCTTGAAGAGATGATTTCTTTCATCTTCAACAACACCCTTGCCCACTGTAGAAAAACCCTGGCATGGAGGTCCACCGACAACCATATCCACTTTCTGACCTTTCAAAAGTTCTTTGAGTTTCTTCTCAGACAATTTCTTGATATCGCCAAGATAGACTGCTGCCTCGTGATGGTTGGCCGCAAAACTCTGAATCGCCTCTTTGCTGGCATCAACGCCGAGTAAGCATCGGTGCCCTGCCATTTCCAGGCCGCACGATAGGCCACCGCAGCCGCTGAAAAGATCAATAAAAGTAAGCGATTTATTCTGTGTGTTCATTTTTGTCATATACACAAAGTGTAAATTTTCGAAGATATCGTGTCTATTTATTTCATAAACTTTTGCATGATAAATCCATCAAAAGTTTGGACTATAAAACAGTGTTCGAAATCACTTTTTCCCTCTGAAAATCTCCTTTTTTTTGTGGTAATATCAGATTACAAAATCGAAGATAAAGAAGATTTCTTTTAACAAAAGGTTTGAATATGAAAAGAAGAGAATTTCTAAAGAGCACATTGTTGTTCGCAGCTGTTTCAACTGTTGTTGGTAAAGCTACTGGCGTACTTACAAATGCTATGGCAGCTGACGTATTCGTTACTGCAGGAAAACTTGGTTATAAAGAGGTTTCTCCTCAGGCAAAAAACGGAAAACAGTGTTCTACATGTAAGCACTACAAAGCTTCAGGCGCTGGCGTTGGTGATTGCGTACTTCCAGCTATGAAAACTGCAATGAAAGCACCTGCTGCTCCTAAAGTTAAAGAAGGCGCTTACTGTAATATGTGGGCGAAAAAAGCTTAATCTTACTAAAATGACTTCATTGAAGGGGCCTTTAGGGGCCCCTTTTTTATTTCTGCCCTCAAAAACTTGGTGGTGTCAGAAATTTGTCAGAAGATGTTAGTTTTCAAACTCTTCTTACTTTGGAATAAAGGGCGCCGACGCATCTACCCCAGAGGAGAAGACATGAAACAACTTTTGGCCCTTACGACTTTAGTTCTAGCATCAAACGCATTTGCTGGAATTGACGTCATTTACGGTAAGGATAATCGCCAGGATGTTTATCAAGTTTCAGACTCGCTGCACAAAAAGCTAGCTCGCTCAAACGCAGCTATGATTCCGGTCAATGCTTTCGCTAAATCATCTAAACAAGGTTTCTTTGATCTTAAAAACGTTCCTACTCTTGAAAGAGGCGGAAACGTTTGTGCTTCAGAAAGCTTCTCTCAGCAGCCAATCGCAGCTTCATGTTCAGGCTTCCTGGTTGGACCTGATACAATCGTAACTGCTGGCCACTGTTATAAATCATTCGCTTCTCCAGAAGAAGTTTGTAAGAGCTTCGCTTGGGTGTTCGGTTATGAGAAGACTTCGTCTTCATCAGACCCTCTTAAAGATATCGCTATCTCTAACGTATACCTCTGTAAGAAAGTTGTTGATGCTCAATTGAGCGCGACAGCTGACTTCGCAGTGATCAAACTTGATCGTCCAGTTGTTGGCCGTGAGCCACTTAAGTTCAGAACAAGCGGCAAAATTGCCAATACAGCATCTTTAGTTGTTATTGGTCACCCGACTGGTCTTCCAACTAAAGTTTCTCCAGGCGGAAAAGTGACAAGAAACGTTGAAGCGACAAGATTCTCTACAACGCTTGATACATTCCACGGTAACTCAGGTTCAGCAGTGTTTGATGCTAAGACAGGAATCATCGAAGGTGTTCTTATCCAGGGTAAAAACGATTACATGCCTTCTAAGAAAGGTGATCCTAAGAGCTGTCAGGTTGTGAACAAGTGTGATGACAACGGTAACAACTGTACTGCTGGTGCTGAAGAAGGACCGGTTCAATGGGGCGAAGTTGTACTTCGTATCGACCAGGTTGTTAAATCAATCAACACGTCACTTAAATTGAAATTAAAGTAATAAGCTTCTCAGGAGAGAGTTCCACCAGGACTTGTTTCTGGCGGGAACTCTC
>JBEIQF010000448.1:0-2415 GCA_040376635.1 Halobacteriovoraceae bacterium | reverse complement strand
CACAACGGCATTTACGTTATTGATTGAGATCGCAACGGCATGCAGGCGGCAAAGGCCATCACGGTCCAGTTCCTGTCCAAGCATGGAGTGAACGGCGAGGAAGGCGAGTTCAAAAAGTCTTGTTTCTGATAATGAGAAAATATCGGTTTTCTTTTCTGACGAATCCCAGATCGTTAATGCCTCACCAAAGTAGTCGACATATTGGCGGGTGCCTAATCGGTACACTGAAGCATGTTCCAGAAGTTTAACCGCGACCATTGATGGAAGTTCGGGTGGGGCTTCGAGAGAAAGATTGATAACGGTTTGTGGATCAGGAGTGCCATCAACAACAAAAAAATGGAATTCATCCCTAAGTTTTTGTAGAAGGGAGCTTTCATTGCATCTTACAAGAATGATATGATGATTGAAGTCCAGGTAAAGCAAAGGGGCCTCGTGGTTTCATTTAGTGTTTTAATTGTAACTCATGGTAGGGAAGAACTACTAATGAAATGTCTCGATTCACTGAAGCCTACTGCCTCGAATTGGCAGTTAATTATCCTCGCAAATGGTAAAGACCTGACTCCTGAACTTCTGGCCAAAGCAGAATCTTTAACTCCACATTTTACTCTTCTGCAAAGTGATATTCAGCTTACTCCCGGAAAGGCCCGAAATCTTGCCATAGAAAGTGTGCAGGGTGAGTGGATTTATTTCCTGGATGACGATGCATTTGTTCTTCCGGGCTACTGGGACATCGTAGAACCACTTTTAAATGATCCAAAAATTGATGTCGTAGGCGGTCCTGATTCGCCGGCGTTTGGTATGAATGCGCTTTCACTGTCTCTTGCCATGACACTCTCTTCACCGTTTTGTACCGGTGCAACTTTTTCAAGACATAAATCTTTCGGAAAAAAACTGCAGTTTGCCGATGAAGAAAAACTTACAAGTTGCAATCTCTGGGTGAGAACGAGTGCCCTTGAAGGAACAAGATTCCCTGAGGATTATATCCGTGCCGAGGAGACAGTGTTCCTTCAGAAACTTAAGAAGCTGGGGAAGGGGATGTTTTATCACCCTCGCATGAAAGTTGCACACTTCAGGAGATCAAAGTTCAGGCAACTGTGGCGTCCCTCTTTCTACGCAGGTTTTTATCGTTCTAGATTGATGAAAGAGAAACTGAAAAAAGGGAATGAAGCATTCTGGCTTCCGGCCTTATTTGTACTCCTGCATCTTCTTATATTCCTTGAGCCAGTTTCATTCTGGTATCTCGTCCGTATGTATCTTGCGATTATCGTTTTCGTGAGCATTGGGCTGGCAATGCGTGTGAAGAAGTTTTATCTCTTCCCATTGATTTCATTTCTTCATTGGTTCATTGTCTTTATGTATGGAGTAGGGTTTCTTGCAGAAAGATTACGGAGACTACGCTCATGAGCATAACTCGTGATCAGTTTGAGATGCTCAAGAAGCTACCTCTTTTTAAAAGCAAAATTGTATCTGACTCAATGGTGCCTATTCTTAATATCGGTGATGAAATTGTCATTGATATTGGTTATAAGGACATTAAGCGGTTCGATATCATCGTAATCTATCTCGATGAAAAGCTTGTTTGTCATTATCTTTGGCGAATGAATAAATTGGTGCAACCTATCCTTCTGCAGACCAGAAATATGTCAGGCATGTTAGATTATCCAGTCAAGCTGGAGAATTATCTCGGCAAAGTGGTTTCGCACAAGCTTAGTCTCTGGCAAAAACTAAAGATTATTTTTTGAACATTTCTCTGAGCATTGTCTGAAGAAGTGGATCAAACATCAGATCTTTGATTCCCGGATTTTCTTTCTTGTAGAAGAGAAGATCAGTAAAAACATTCTTATCCTTCGGCAACGGACATACATGGAATTCATGATGAAGGCTCAGGTCAAGACTGAAAATTGAATTCTCAGGTGCTTTCGTTAACGAGCGGTTGTTAACTGTCGCTCCTCGGGACTGAACATAGTAGTGAAGGTAGTTATCTGTAACCATGAAATTATCGAGGGCGAGATCAAAGACAAATGTGTTCTTGAAATCGGTGATATCGAAGAAATGCTCTGATGTGAGAATTTTCATCTTACGACCAGGGAATATGTCCTTGATCATATCCATCACAATGTGAATCGTGACTGTTTCTTTTGAAACCGTCTCAAAAACGTTCTTTCTTATTGGAAGATAGAGATCAACATGAGCATCAGGAGAGATCGCTTTCAGTTCTTCAAGTCTAACTTTGAGATCATCAAGGTTTCCGAGGTACTGCTCACACACAAAACCAAAGATGATGACTTTTTTTGCCTTTGAAAGATCAATCTGTTTTTTCTGAACAATCTGCCAAGATCCAAATTGCGAGCTGATGTTATTCGGTATGAGACGAGCAAGATCCGGATGAACCAGAAACTGGCCAGCTTCAAGTTT
>JBEIQF010000091.1:0-10709 GCA_040376635.1 Halobacteriovoraceae bacterium | reverse complement strand
ATGCCATCAAAGGTGCTCAATGTTACGACCGCGCTCATGTTTGGACATATGAAGCATCAATTTTTCAAAAAACAGAATTAGGTAAGGCCTGGCTCTTTTTCTCAGACAGTTATATTGAAAGATTTAAATTCAAATGGTGGTTTCACGTCGCTCCGGTTGCGAAGGTCGTGATGAAAGGTGAAGTCCAGGAAAGGATTCTTGATCGAGAGTTCGCGACTTTTCCCATGCAAACAAAAATCTGGACTGATAAGTTCATGGAAAACAAAGTTGATTGCAAACCCATCCAGAAATATTCCGATTATTCGAAACATCCGAATGAAGATGACTGTTACATCATGAAGTCATCACCATGGTTCTGGCAGCCCAAAGATATCGAAGCACTCGAAAAATCGGGCGCAGAAAAACGTGACTATATCCCATGGGAAATCGCTCACGCTTATCGATATGGATTTGGTCTACTAATAAGCGTTAGGCCAGTTAATCAGTAGTCTTTTAGCGATGTGAAGTCTCACATCGTGAACTAATGGACCCACCATATTGATGATATCCAGGAGCTCTTCCTTCTTTAAATTAAGTTCTTCACACCAGAAATGCAGATCAAATGCTTCTTTGACGTTGATTTGAGTCTCGCCCGAATTAACCACATGCTTGAATGAATCTGTCATGAAGGCCCCTTGTTGACTCAATTTGTATCTGTAACCTAGCGCACCCGTAAATTTAAGCTAATCCAAAATTCAGAAACTTTTATATGGGCGCGCTAAGTTCGCAGTGTCAGAATTTGGTTAGCAAGGAGGCGATATGAAAAAATTGTTAACACTGGTCTTTTCTGGTCTCATGATTTCCCTCAATGCAATGGCAGATGTCGGGCAGACAAGAGTTGGCCCCACTAGAGGAACGGCCGCAGAGGACGATAAGTATGTAGATGAATTAAGCACAAAAGAATCTGCTATCCGGAATGATTTACCACTTGAGATTGATAAAACCATGGATGGTCAAAGTCAGATTTATTCTAAGGAAGATGATCAGCAGCGGATGGAAGAGATAAAAGATGAGACAGATGAAAAAGGCCGGGACTAACCCGGCCCTAACTAATTATCTTGGAATGAGAGTAACGTTTTCTTTTTTAATAACCTTGCCAGCGTAGCTCACTGCTAGTTCAAGCACGATATTCTTAGCTTTCGCAGCATCCTTAAAGACATAAGAGAATCTTAGATCTTTTGAAGCCCCTACTTTCATTGCTCCCGTATCAAGAACACCTTCACGCATTTCCATGAGAGAAGCTGCCTCACCTACCGGAGTCAACGTCATCTGGTAACCTTCTTTGATGTCTTCAACTTTAGGGGCCACCGTCACAGTGAAGAAATGAATGTTTCTTCTGAAAACACCTTTGATATCAGGGCTCTTGTTGAAGTTAAGATTTAAGTCATGGGCCGGGTTTGCTGTAAGAACCTGGCTCAATTCAAATTTTTCCTGGCGAGCTGGTTTATAGAGATCCCCTGGAAGATCAACTGTTCCTCTCACGATCATCTTATCGCCGGCCTTAGCAGAACCGGAAACTTTAACTTTCAATTGTGGAAGACTAGTCAGAGCAAGTGGAGCTGCAGAATTTAGAACTGCTTCGCCTGTCACTTTCTCAGCATTTACGATTTCAGTGATACGAACCATCACTGGACCATTAAGGGCGACAGATCCGACGTTTTTCACCATACCGTTAAGGATAACTTCTTCACCACCACGGAAGTTGTCGGCCACAAGAACTGTATTAGCAACAGTCAGAAGGGCATGACCTTTAAGGAAGTTTGAAAGTTCATTTCCAGCATCCACTTTAGCCTTAGCGCGTGCTTTCTCAAGTTCTGAATCGTAAGAAGTTTTGTAAGTTGTAGCATATGTTCTGTTATAGATATCAACCTTCCCTACGCGAACACCTTCAGCTCGACCAATTTTTGATGCTGCTGCAAGTTCACCCGAGAAGCTTGCTTCTCTTTGAGAAACGTTTGCTGAGTTAAATTCAGAAGTAAACTGACCTGTGTAGAGATCACCGAAAGAATCGCGGGCCGCACTCACATAGTTATTTGCGAATGTACCTTTGTAAGATCCTTCACAAGCTGCTTTGAATACCGCAAGTGCCTTATAAACTTGAGCACAGTTTACTGTGCCTGTAGGAATTTTTGTCGGAGACTCAAACGCCACTTCAGGATCAGAAAGGCGCTTCGCTTTTCCTTCGATCATTTTGACTGATTTAGCTGCTTCAACGATTGAAGCATCAAGTGGAGTCTTAAGTTCTTCAGATCTCGCGATTTCATTCGGAGAAAGTGGAGAAATCGTTTCCATGGAAGCTTCAAGGGCAAAACTAACATTAAGACCCTTTAGTGATTTCGGAGTAAGTGTCATTGTAGAAAGAGGCTTCTTAAATTCAGCAAGAACGAATTCTTCGAAGAACACAGGCTTGAAATTTCTTTGAGCAAAGAGCTCTGCATCTGCCGCAGCTTTTGCACTTGCTTCAGAAACAGCACGAGCAATATCCTCCTGAGATGCAATACCTTCAGAGTAACCAAGATCGTAACCTTGAATTTCACCACGAACACTTCCCCAGTGCTTCGCTTCTGCATTTCCAAGTTCACGGCCAACAGCTACGCCGTTTTGTTTTGAAAGAACGCCTGAAAGTCTCTGACCTTCTTTCTCACCAAGAGTTGTTCCCGCACCGGCCTGATTAGCACCGATAGACTCAGCTTCATCGAGGTAACGGTTATAAAGACCACGACGCTGATTGAATTCACCTTGGGCAGCATCACGCTGAGTCGTTAATTGAGAGAGTTTCACTTCATCTCTTTGTACGGCAGCTGTGTATGTTCTCTCATCGTTTCTCGCTGTCACAAGATCACGCTGACCTTGTGCGATTTCCGCCTGGCTTTCACGAATGTCCTGTTCAAGACGTGGAATCGCAGCTGCATTGGCACGAGCTTGTTCAGAAGCGCGGGCAATCTGCTGGTTCAGGTCACGTGAACGAGAATTAAGATTTGCGATTTCAGAACGAACGACTTCAATCTGGCGACCTACGTTCTCAATGAACTGACGCTGTCTCATGACGTTCTGTTCATCAGAACGAATGTCTTGTTGATGAGCATTGACCTGAGAGATGCGAACTTCGAGATTTCTGCGAAGATTTTGTAATTCAGGTGCGTAACGATTGATCTCAGATTGTGCCTGTGAACGCTCAGATTCAAGCTGGCGCATACGAGACTCAAGTTGAGAGATTCTTGAAGGAAGAGACTGTTGTTCGCGACGTAAAGAATCGATGTCCGATCTTAGAGATCTGATCTGGCTCTCAGTTCTTGAAATCTGCCCTTCAAGATTACGTACTTCACCTGCAGTATTGTCACGAGTGCCACGAGCTGCATTGAGTTTTCTTTCTGCCTGGGCAATCTCTTCAGCAGGAGCTCCTGAAGAACGAAGGCGTGAAACTTCGGCTTCATATTCAGATACGCGGCCGTTAAGTGCTCCGAGCTTTGCTCTTTCAGAATTTAGGTTTGAGTTAAGAGATGAGAGAGAAGATTCAGCACTTGAAATCTGTGACTGAACTTGTGAAACACGAGATTCAATCGAACGAAGTTCTGACTGCATCTGAGCAATCTTATTTCTTGCTTCTACATGCTCACGGTCAATTCTCTCTGCCTGTGATTGAGCACGTGCGAGACGCTGAGAAGCTTCATTCTCAGAACGCTGAAGCTGGGCAATCTCACTCTGCATTTCACGAAGACGCTGCTGCTTACGCGCAAGTTGATCTTCAAGAGGACGAAGATCACGCTGAGCTTGCTGGTAACGTGAAAGAAGATTTGATTCTTCATTCTGCTTAGAACGAAGATCGTTCATCACCGATGAGTCCTGACTGCGAAGATTTGAAATAAGTCTTTCGAGTTCAGGGATCTCACGACGAAGACGCGAAATTTCCGATTCAGCGTCATCAATGTTTGATTCAAGATCAGAAATATGGGCAGTCATCTCACGGATAAATTTCTGAGCTTCAGAAAGGCTTGAACGCGACTGGTTCAATTGCGCCTGAGCTGCAGATGTCTCACGAGAGAGATTGTTGTAACGAGTTTCGTAAGGGCCGTAGTTTATTTCATCCGGAAGTGATTGTGCGAACACCGGCATGGAAACAAGGCATGCGAGGACCAAAAGAGAATTGGACTTCATTGGATACTCCTGATCATTGAAGACGTATCCTTTAGGTGTATAACAAAGAATTTACTTCTATAAGGGGTGATAGAATTTAATATTTCTACAGGGTAAAAATGGTATCACTTGGAAACTGAATGGTGTCGAAATAGGACTGAATGATCGTTAGACAACCTTAACTTGCTGCCCTTGGAAGTCTACAACCTGCCCCGACCGGATCTTGCAACGTTTGCGAAGCTCAGTCTGGCCATCAACCTTAACCTTGCCCTCTGCGATAATGTGTTTCGCTTCAGCACCTGAACCGGTGAAATCAACGATCTTCATCAGATCACAAAGTGGGATAAATTCAGAACCTTCAAGGTTAAACTCTTTCATGGGCGCCCTTTCATCGAAGCAATCAGCTCTTTAAGTATTTTTTGAGTTTCTACCCCAAAAAATCCCCATCCGCCATGGCCAGGAAGCACCCATTCAAATTTTTCATGCTGAAGTTTTTCGACCGACCGGATTTGCTCGGGCCAGGAGTACCAACAAACACCTTTTGAGGCCTTGAAAGTGTCCTTTTCCACAAAGAGATGGTCTCCGGTGAAGAGAAACTTGTCTTTGTAGAGTAGGTTCAGATGCCCTTTGCTGTGACCCGGTGTGGAAATAATCTTCGTCTCCGAATCAAGGTGCCAGGGTCCCTCGCCCTCTAGAATTTTTTCACACTCCACCGTATCGCTTGTCAGATCATCTTTGTGGATGATGCGCTCGCAACCAAAGTGCTGATGAAATTTCTCATGATCGGCCACATCATCCTGATGGGAAAGAAACATCGTTCTCACGCCACCCATGTTTTCGAGCTCTTTCACAAGCCATGGATGAAACTTCGGTGAATCAATCAGGATGTTCGGCCCTTTGATGAAATACGAAGTCGCACCAAACGAATCTTTTGAAGTGTAACCCAGGTAATAAATGTTTTCTGTGATGTTAAACGGAAGGCCCGCTGGAAGCTCTTTAAAGATGTGAGGAGCTTCGTGAACACCAATTGAATTAGTAGGACAGGACAGAATCGCGCGCTTCGCCTGCTGCCATTCATCCTCGCTTTGCGGTTGTTTTGTGACGATGGATTTATCGTCTGTGTTCTCAAGAAAGAGATCAGGACCGATGTGATAACAGGTCCCGCAGTCGATACATGTCGTGTCGGTGAAAAGAGGGCCTGGGGTGTTTAACGGGTGCGAGTGTTGTAGATTTGCCATGCCCAATTATAGACCGTTCAGTGGGATTTTGGTAACGCGTGTATCCTTCGGCGCCGAAGTCGCTATTCGTTATTTTTCGTTGTCACTTTTTTCTTTTCGAATAATCTTGGCACCGCCTTCTTTGGGCCAAGTCATTGCCGACATCATCATGAATAGACCTAATGGCCATATGACAAGGCTGGCGATTGGAGAATAAGCTTTTAGAAAATAGTTTGCAGCTGAAAGGATAATGAGAAATACGCCAGTGTAGTATCTGAATTTATTTTTTTTAGGTACGACCATGCACAAATCATATCAATTCTGATTTGTGCATGGCAACCCCGCTAGCGGTGTAGAATCTAAAAAGCTTCCCAATAAGCGTGATTAATATTGGATTGGTAATACTGAGTTGGCGAACCACCCCCACTATCTCTTGAAGCGATATTTCTCGGCTGCCAGAAATACATCGAAGTAGGAATCATGTAACAGTCTTCGGATTGCTGGTTGTTTCTGTAGTCGTAATAATTATAAACGACCGGACATTTTCTGCCTGAGTAAATGAAATTCTTCGTCCAGGTATCCTTGGCACGTGGGCCACCGGTATAACGACGATCAAGTACGAGATCACCACCAGCTGTTTTCACCATCGGAGAAACGTGGAACCACCACTTGTAACGATAGTTTCTGATGTAACGGCTGGTGAAGAACAAAAAGACCTTCATGGAATTCAGGCCGGTTTTTTTCCACTCTTCATAAGTCCAGATGTGAGCGCGGTTGTAACATTGAGAATTATTCTGATAGTCGCGTCTCATCCGGCGGAAGATGTTTGAGGCCTCGGCGCTTGAAACGGTTGTCGGATCGTAAGACATCCTTAAACCGGGCTCCACTTCCTTTGTGACAGGCTCACTGTCATCAACCAGAGATTCGGCCGATACGAAATTACTTTTTTCATCCACTTCCACAGCAAGGAGACTTTGCTCCTTAAAGCTTGTTTTGAACGAATCCAGAATCGTCCGGTCACTGTGATTCACGAAAATCACTCGTCCGTTCTCAAGCTTAATTAAGTGTGGTACTCCTTTCTTGGCAGCAACTTCGATAGAATGGATTTTAGATTCGAGTTGTTCGGCATGGGCAGAGATACTGAGAGCTAAGAGAAATATGGGCAACGCAAATTTCATAGACCCTCCTTGGTCATAGCTCAGAAAAGCGTAAAGAGTTTCTGTGTGAGAAGAAAGGTGCGGATCTATAAAACCTAGGAAAGCAATTTGATTTTGTTTTTGTTAACTCTCCTGCCAGTTTATGTTTACCTCGGGCTTAGACTGGCAACACATTGGTCTCATTGGATTGTTATCGCTATTTTCTTCGGCGGTATCATGAGTTTTCCGTTCAGGAAATTCTTCCGATATCAATTACATCTTATTTATGCAGGCATGGCCGTCCTCACCTTTGTGACAGTCTTTACAATTTTGCGTGATCTTATTTACTTCACCACGGGAACGCTCTATCCGGTCATGTACGTAGCTTTACTCACCTCTATCAGTTTAGTTATCGGTTTTATCAATGCTGTCACCGGCCCAAGGATTAAAAGAATAACAGTTCCTGTGATCAATCTAAGACCAGAGCTCGTTGGATTTAAAATCGCCCAAATAAGTGATTTGCATATTGGTGCCACCATCAGACGACCTTATGTAGAGAAAGTTGTTCACAAGGTGAATAAACTCGAAACAGACATTGTTGTTTTGACCGGTGATATCGGTGACGGGGTGGTTCAACATTACCGGAGTGATGTTGCACCGATGGCAAAAATGAAATCCCGATACGGATCGTTTTTCATCCCGGGTAATCATGAATACTACTGGAATGTAAATGAATGGTTAACAGTGATGAATAATCTCGGAATCATCAATCTCGTTAATCGCGGAAAAGTTATTCATCATAACAATGCTTCAGTTCTCATTGCGGGTATTCCAGATCCAGTCAGTAGAATTGCTCCTGATCTGATCGGGGTTCAGGATTCTGTGAGTGGAGAAAAAGCAGATTTCAGGATTTTACTTTCACACCGTCCAGGTATTGCTCATGAAGCTTCCAAGAGCGGATTTGATCTCACTCTTTCCGGACATACACATGGCGGACAGTTTTTCCCATGGACCATCGTTGTGAGATTCGTTCACAAAATTTCTCAAGGCCTTCATCGTGTGGGAGATATGTGGATCTATGTGAATCCGGGAACCGGATCATGGGGACCGCTCATCCGACTGGGCACAAGTCCGGAGATCACTCTCCTCACTCTCACCCAATCGAAAAGCGAACATCATTTTCTTAGCGGGAAATCGTAATTTTCAAAGGCATTTTCATCATCGCCATTCTTTTCGAAAGATCTTTTGAAACATCTTTGTACGTACTCTTGGCAATTGATTGAAGTTGTTTAGCATTCTTTTTGATGACTCTTTTAGCGATCATTTTTTTAAACGACATCATATTATTGTCTCCTTTGGTCGGTTTAATTACCGTCGAAGAGAGTAATAATGACTCCCGTTCTTTATCCATAAAAAAAACAATTCACTCAAGCACCCTTTGGATTATCTTCAGTTATCACTTCGCGTGAAGAGGATTTTAATAGATTGTAGCGAGGAAATGATGAAAATTTTGACTCTCATTATGACTTTATTTTTTGCAGGGGCCGCATCAACTCAGACCATTAACGCCGATGCCGTAAGCGGATCAGTGGGAACTCTTAATCAGGTGACACCCGAGACAGATGAAGATGGAACCAAGATTGAAAGTCCACAAGAGCAACAAGACATTCAGGAAAAAATTTATTGGGATCAGAAACGCCGTGAAGATAAAGAATGGGAAAAACAAAAACAAATCAATGATCATCGGTTTGACGTACCAGGACCCTAGTATGCATGAAAGTATTTTGAACACACTATCTGAAGAGCACTCACAACTTTTTCTTCTTCTAAGAGAAATTGAACTTGCGCCTACATTAGAACAAAGATCCCAATTGTATGAAGAGATGAAAAAAGAAATTGTACCCCATATGCGTGGTGAAGATTTAACAATCTATGAAAAGCTTCGTTATGAAATTGCCGACGAAAAGGCCCTGGAACTCTCCTCCAATTCCGACCGAGATCATCATCAAATCCGGGAATTCATGCAGAAGCTGAATCTCCTTCCCATGGATTCAACAGAATGGATGGATACCTTTAAAGAATTCCGTCTGTTTACTGAGAATCATTGTAATGAAGAAGAAGCCGATCTATATCCTTTGGCCAAAGAAGATTTCAGCGAAACCGAACTTGAAGAAATTGGTTATGAATTCGAAGAAGCAAAGCATCATTAAATCTCAAAAAATTTCCCCCACTAAAGATTTCTTTTATATAATCTAAAAATGAAAAAAATCTTAATCGTTGATGACAACATCTCATTCGTAGGGGCACTGAAAGAGTTGCTCACTATAACAGGTCACGAAGTTGTTACCGCTCATAATGGTCACGAGGCGCTAGAGCTACTTTGTTCTATGTCTACTCTTCCTCAGCTTATTATTTTAGACCTTGTTATGCCTGTCATGAATGGATTTGAATTTCGTAAAGCACAGCTTGAAACCAAATCGATTTCCAAGATTCCAGTGATTCTTCTTACAGCAAACAATAGTTTTAAGGATTATAAGGAAAGTCTACAGGCCCATGAATTTCTCAATAAGCCTGTAGAAGCGAAAGATCTTTTGTATATCGTTGAAAACTTTTTCTTCTTAAATAAGCGCGCTATTTCTTCTTCACAGATTTAATAACCACTGTATCCATTGGAACATCAGAGTGCCCGTGCATGTTGCCCGTCTTAACCAGTTTGATTCTGTTCACGACGTGCATGCCTGAAATCACCTTACCGAAAACAGCATAACCGTGACCATCTGGAGATGGATAATTGAGCGATGAATTGTCATTCACATTGATGAAGAACTGAGCTGTCGCTGAGTTTGGATCAGCAGTTCTTGCCATAGCAATAGTACCAGTGTCGTTACGTAGTCCGTTCTGACCTTCATTCTTGATAGGAGCATTGGTTTTTTTCTCAGTCATCTTTTCATCAAAACCTCCGCCCTGGATCATGAAGTTGTTGATCACACGATGAAAGATTGTTCCGTTGTAAAATTTTGAATCGACATAACTGAGAAAGTTTTTAACAGTGACAGGTGCCTTCGCTTCATCAAGTTCAATTTCAATGGTTCCCATGTTTGTTTCCATGACGACGACTGGATTTTTTGCAAAAGCTGTGACTGAAAGCATAAGTGCTAATAACAAAATAATGAGTTTCATAATTTATCCTGATTAAGTGGTATAGGTAATTTTAAGAAAGCTAGAGGACTGGGGCAAGTAGATTCGCGCCACGAGTGGTGATTTTCTGGAACAACGTGAGGTGTTCAAACTCAGCTGGATTCACTTCTTGAGACGCGTGGAAGTCATCATAGAGCATTTTCGCAAGATCTTTATTGAATTTGCGGTCAGTTGTGATCATGGAAACTTCAAAATTGATGAACATAGACCTGCAGTCTAGATTAGCGGAGCCCACGACAGAGAAAGTGTCATCCACAAGAAAGACTTTCTGATGCAGGAATCCGCGATTGTATCGGTACACTTTGACTCCATGTTGTAGGAGTTTTCTCTGATAAACTTTTGAGGCCATCATCACAAATTTTGCGTCTGAATACCCGGGTAGCAATATTCGAACATCCACTCCCCTAAGGCTGGCAAGAAGAATGGCATCCATAAGACTCTCAGGCGGAACGAAGTAGGCATTTGAAATCCATAATCTCTTTGTAGCTGAATTGATAAGCGAAATATAACTCAAAAGGCACGCATGTTTATCATCAGCAGGACCTGTGTGAAGAACCATGACACTTGAATGACCATGGGCACGTTTGATATCCCAATTGGCAGCAATCGGTTTCTGATGAATGCAGTACCAATCTTTCGCGGAAGCCAGTTGTGCTGCTATCACTGAAGGTCCTTCAATACGAACGTTGGTATCTCGCCATGGACCATATTTCTCTTTAAGACTTGCGTATTCATCACCAATATTGAGTCCGCCGAGAAAGGCAACTTCTCCGTCAACGACTACTATTTTTCTGTGATTGCGGAAGTTAATCTGTAACTTCCCTTTTTTGGTAGATTCATTAAATGTGCCGACTTCTATTCCGGCCGCTTTCATTTCCGTCAGAACTTTTTTAGGAATCATGACTCCGATTGCATCATTCATGAAGGTAACTTTGACTCCTTCACGAGACTTCTTCATGAGAGCATTCAGGAAAACCATTCCCGT
>JBEIQF010000324.1:0-3844 GCA_040376635.1 Halobacteriovoraceae bacterium | reverse complement strand
GTCACGAAAATTTGACCAGCCGAGTGCGATCATCGTCTTCTCAAGTCCGCGGCCATCATCAAATTCTTTAAATGCTTTTTCGAGAGTAAGGTAGATAGCCTGATTCGGACGAATGACATCAAAAATGGGAGCGGGAGAAGTCGTAACGGAGAGATTCGACTTCAAGAGAGTCACGAATTCAATTGGTAAGATAACGTGTGGTAATTGTAGCTTCTGCATAGTTTCCGACTAAATTGATCCATTCCCTCTTGATACCTATGCTTTATTTAATCATGAGAGTGTACTTTCACCAAGGTTTTCCAGATAATTATGGGTATGAGTTTACCAGTCTATCAGCATGTTAATCTGAAAACCGCATCCCTTGAGGATCTGGGTCATATGTTGCATGCGGATCTCAACCTTAAACATCCGGTTGTGATCAATTTGAAGTCGCTGGATCTGGATCAACAGCGCGAGATGATCGGTTTGATTGAAAACTACTTCTCAAGCAACAACCTCTCTTACAAGTTTCCCTACCCGATCTATCTCGTGAGTGATCACGAAGCGAGTATTTCAAAAGTTCCATTGGTTAACGACACAAAAGAACTTCCTAAGTTCTATACTCAGCGTGAATCAAAAATGAATGTGAAGGAATCCCATCTTGCAGGTAAGAATAAACTTCTTCAACAGGAAGTGAGAAACTGCGATACTTCGGCCAATGTCAGTGACATTGAGAACTATGGATATTCACACAGAGTGATCTTCGAAGTCGAACAAGAACGAAAATTTTACCGTTCCATCCTGAATCGTTTAATGAAGGCGAAGAAAAATGGATAAGAAACGACTCATCAAAAGTTCTGATGCCGAAGACCTCAAAGGTTTTGAAGAGTTCATTGAAGGCCAGCCTTCAGACTCAAACTTTCTTCCAAAAGGTGTTGGCGGCGGTTCTAAAAAGAATGAAGCAGGCTTTGAGCATTTTACGTTTTTAACAAATGATTCTGATCGTCTTCTGAAGCTTACGAATCTTCTGAATCAAAAACTTCCCTTCTCGGCGAAGTTTGATCAGAGTGCAAAACTTATCAAAGAACAGAAAGATGAAATTGAGCTTTTGAAGAAGAGACTCTTTGAAGTTTGCGAAGAAAAAGATTCGCCCTACAAAAAGTCTCTCCGTGAAATTTTTAATCAGTTTTTTGAGCCACCGAAGGCCTAGTTACTCGTGATGTTCAAAAGAATCGGTCCACCAATGTGCTTGAACTCTTCTTCTTCCATGTTATCAATTTCGTAACCATTCAACTGCTCAAGCATGATCTGATAAAGGTATTTATCAAATCTTGGGATGAGCTCAAGGCCAAATTTCTTCATGAAGAAGTGAGTCTTCTCGCGAAGGATAGGATCCTCTTCTCCCTTGATCAGATACTCTTCATTATTCTTCGTGAAGAAGAGTTTGTAGAATGTCTTGATCTCAGAAACAGTTACACCCATTTTGCCTGCGGCTGATTCATTATAGTGGCCGCCAACAAAGTTTATGAAACTAGAAATCATGATCGCTTCGAAGTCGATATTATCCACTTCGTAGTTCAGATAGAATTGATCATTAAGAAGTCCTTCCGATTTCAGTTTCTCAAGGCTCTTATAGAAAGTAAGAATGAAGGGAAGCGCTTTAATGAATGTATCAGAAGCCTCAAGCCAGAGATTATATGACTGAAGATCACGAATCTCGAGTGGCTTAGAACTGCCGTCAAACTTGTATTTCGCAACTTCCTCGTGAGAGTTTTCGAGGAACGAATTCCAGTACATTCCGAGGAAGTAAGTGATGTCGTCTTTCTCGAATGGAGTTTCAGCAACCGCTCTTTTGATTTTACGTTTGTTGATTTCAATCAGGCTGTGGCCGATTTTATAGAGATCAACAAAATCAAAAAGCTCGAAAACTTTATCATGCTTCGCTTTTTCAAGCTTAGAGAGTGCGTATTCAAAACCAAGTTCAAGACATTGTCTTGTCTGGTTTCCAACCTTGCTCATGGCAAGTGAGCCGTTTTTAAGAGCATCTTCAAGAGTCATGCGTGCATTTACAAGACGAACGAAATTGAAGTGAAGGAATTGCTGTCTTCTTTCATCGCTCACCTTCTCAAGACCATCTTTCAGGCTGTCCATCCCTGACTGGTAAGGAACGAGCGAAGAAGCGTGAAGTGTCTGGTTTGCTGAAAGAGCATCAAGATCAGCTGTAAGACCCTTTTTATTTTTGATGAAGTCATCAACCTGAGATTCTCTGAGGAAAGGAGCGTTGTATTCAAGAGCATCGAAGTAATCGACAAATCCATAATCACGCAGACGTTCTTTTTTCTGATTGTAGGCCTCTTCTTCCATCAACTGGTAAGAATCAACAACCATCTTGAAAAGGAATGCGTAAGCGTTCTCTACACCCTGCTCAGAATACAGGCGTCTGATCATTTCTTTCAGTTCCTGGACCATCGTGAAGTCTTCAGGATATTCAATCAGGAGCTGGTTATCTTCCGTAAGGAAATAATTGTCGTCATCCGGATACATCGGATCTTCAACATCGAATGTCTGAACAACGAATTGGTTTTTCATCGAAAGAAGGAAGTCTTCCGATTTAACGTATTCAAGAATCACGTCATCATCAGAAACTTTCGCATAGATTTCCATCCAGCGATAAGCTGCGTTCACATCAATTTCATCTTTCTGCCAGATATCGATATCTCTAAGTGCCTGACGCTGGTCACTTGATAGCTTCGGAAGAATTTGAGCGATCTGATCACTCGAAGTCTGTTGAAGCGAAACATAAAGAGGCTGAATCGGAATCATGGAAAGATCCATTCCACCTTCAACGAGCTTCTCAATATCTTCAAATTTTTTGTAGGCCTGGGCCTCATATAATAACTGGCTAAGTAGATCTTTTTTGATCTCAGATTCATTCATAAAATGTCCTCATTTGGAATTAGCAGATTTGTACCAAACTCCCCCTTCTTTGGCCATTGCATACACTCTGCATCATCCAGTAAACTAGCACGTATGAAGTCTACTCCCATTCCCTTCAAAAAAGTCCCTACTCTAGCTGAGCTAAAGGCCGGATTTCCGTCTTTAAAAGCGCTTTTTTTCGATATGGATGGCACTCTATTCAACACGGAATCGATCCATGCGGAGGCTATGTTCCTGATCGCTAAAAAGTATAAAATCCGCCCGCCATTCGCTCCTGAGGCGGTTCACGACCTCATGATGGGTAAAGCTGATCACCTCGTGTTTGAGATAATCAAGGATTGGGAAGGTGTTCCCAAAGAATGGACGGCCGAAGATTTCATCTCACAAAAAAATGCCAATCTGATTGAGCTCCTTAGAAACGTCGATCCGGTCACTTATTTTGCCAAAGAAGTTCAGACACTTCTCAATGATGCCCGAAAAGACGGCATGTTCATCGCTCTCGTGACTTCAAGTGAGAAAGTGGTGACCGAAGAACTTTTGAAAATCGCGAAGCTTGAAAAGTTTTTTGATTACGTTCTTACACGCGACGATACTCCGCACGTGAAACCAGATCCGTGGCCTTATCTTAAAGCTCGTTCAGTTTCTGGATTCGAAATTTTTGAAAGTTTGATTTTTGAAGATTCAAATGTTGGTCTGGAAGCTGCCACGACAAGTGGGGCCCATGTCATCAAGGTTGAATGGTATTAATTAACTAATACGGCTTAAGAATGTAGAACTGCCACTGGCGGCCAGTCGATTCGTTGTTCACGAGTTGAATGAACTCCACTCCCGGATTGAACGCACCATCAATTTCATTTGAAACGTAGAATTTATCACCCATCACAGAAATGATATTCCAGAGACCATGATGTTCCTGCATGTCGATCAT
>JBEIQF010000238.1:0-5579 GCA_040376635.1 Halobacteriovoraceae bacterium | reverse complement strand
GAGTGCGAACTCATTTAAGTCTCCTGATATTCTCGTGGATTCAAAACTCGACTATGACTGGTCAGTGATTCTCGTTCGTAAAATCAGAACTCTTCTTAAAAACTACAAAATGAATGATCCGTTTGTGGGAAGCTTCCCTAAACCGATCATGTTAAATGAATCTGAACTAGGGAACATGCTTCCTGCTGACTCGAAAGACCTCATCCGTGATTTCGGGAATGCCGTTGGTCTCAAAATCCTTAATGGCGAGACGAAAGTCTGGATGCACGGTTTTGCTTATGACGTAAAAGGCTTCAAAACAGATCTGAAAGCTTCAGAAGTTCTCAGTGATGGTCTGGTCATGGGAACTGAATTCTCAGCTTCAGAAGTTAACCTTACAGCAGAGAAAGTCACACTTTCTCTCGTTATTCCTGGGAAAATCTCTTCTCCAGTATTTGAAGTTGAAATCGTAAAACCAGTGATCAGAGTTTCGGAAGATAAAATCATTAATTTCTTCACGAAACTTAAAATTCAGGACAACAAGGATTTTTACAAGATCCAGATCCTGAAAGCTAACTTTGATCAGATGGCCAAAGGCCTAACCCTTCGCCCGCAAGACGTGCAACTTGATTTTGAGAAAATCAATATTCCAAAAGTCAGTCTAAAAATCGGATCAAAGACAGTTAACTTTGATAATAGAAAAATTGAAGCTCTTATCAGATCTAAGCAGAATGCCATCAAAGGTATTCTTCTTTCTCAGGTAGCTTCAACTCTTCGCTCAAACACAACAGAAGCCGCTTACAAAGTGCTTGATCAGTACAAACTTCAGAAAGAGTGGTGGTTCAATTCTCCTACCATCAAAAGCCAGATTCAGATTTCAGCTGTTGCTTCCAGCACAGAAGATAATATCGAAATTAATCTTCCGGGTGATTTCTGTACGAATGAAAAGTTTGATAAGCACCAGAAGCAGTGTACGAACACATCTAACAAGATCACTCAGACTGCGAATACTCGATTGAATCAAAAACTTCATTCCGAATCAGTGGGTGTAATGAAAAGCCTCATGGAATACGGAGACGCAAACATTGTTGCTTCTATTTCTGAGGACTATTTAAATAAGCTTCTAGTAACAACTTACGATGCTGGCCTCTGGAAACAGGCATTGGATGAAGCAGGCGTTGCACTCGGACCAAATAAAGTGATCATGAGACTTGATAAGCGAGGGGATTCTGGAACTCTTATCATGGATGTGACTTACAAGCCTTCGAAGATGGAAAAACTTCTGACAGGATCTAAGCTGATTCGTTTCCCACTTGTTCTTGATGTTTCAGTAAGAATTGAAAAGCACGATGATGAGCCTGTGATCATCATTCGCATGAATGATGTCGATACGAGTGACGATACGCTTATCAATGGTCGTCCTGAAGATCTCATGGTTTCTACAGTTAAAGATGTCCCACGTTTTAAAAGCAAAGTAGCAAAAGCGATTCGCGAAAGATTATCAGGTCTGCGTGGCAAAGACGTGATTGAGCTCAGATACCCTGAGTTTAAAGGTCTTGGTCTTGATAAGGTTGATTTTCTTTCAGATGGATCAGGTCGTATGAACGCGATTATGAGACTTGAAGACCTGATTGAAGAATAAGAAGGGTTCGAAGGGTTCCAACACACTTTTGGTTGAGAAGTGAGTCAATCGTTGACACATATCTCAACCAAAAGTGTGTTGGAACCGGCTCTATTTGATGTCGATATATTCTTGAGGGGCCTTGGCGAAAAGTCTTGCTGCCGAAATCATTTCTCTGAGAGAAATACCTGCAACGTAGTTCCCAAAAATAGCAAAGTTATCTTCTTTTTTCGCAAGCTGATGAAGTTTCTTCACCGCGAGATATCTCTGAAGATCATAAACCGGAAGTGCATTATCCCAGTAAGTGTTCTCCATATAGTCGATATCGTCAGGCGTGAACTCGCTGTATAGCGCTTTAATGTCGGCCATGACTTCTTCATCAGTGCATTGTTTGCGTGAGATGAAAGTGTACGAGAAAACGTTTTCATTGTTTGAAGGGAAGATCGCTTTGTTGTTAACAACGCCGATAGAGTTGAAACCATTTTCAAGCGGAATAAGAACACCGAATGATTTCTGAAGTGAGCGAATCTCGCGCTTCATGAAAACAGTCACGCTCGTTAAACCCTGATAACGAATGCGGGCAAGCTCCGCGCTGAATTCAGGCTTAACTTCTTTTGTCAGTTCAGAAGCATTGAGAGCATCAGTACAAAGGATCGTGTTTCCTTTGATACGGAAGCTTTCTTTGTAGTTCAGTTTGATTTCGTGTTTAAGTGTGTCCGCAAGACGATTAATTAAAGTCTGCATTCCACCTTCAAAACTCACAGAACCAGAAACTTCAAGGCGAGGCTTAGCTTTTTGAATCTTGATAAGAGTTTTCACAAACTCCCAGTAAGAAACAAATTGAGCTTTATTTGCGAGGTCTGGGAATACAGATTTAAAGTGAAGCTGTTCTGCAGGAGCAGCGTAGATACCGCCAAGAATAGGAGAGACAAATTTATTGATATTGTCGTTTCCGATTAATGGTTTAAAGAATTCAGAAACAGTAAGACCGTCTGTAATCAGAGGCGGTTTCACATGCCCATGAAGAGTGAGTTTCGAAATAATCCCAAGCTGTACCGGACGCTTAGGCTTTCCATTGATCATCAGAAGACGCTTGAGTTTTTTAGATGCAGGAAGTGGCTCAAGTTTAAGTTCCTTCAAAAGATCCATGCCATCTGCATTCATGTAAAGGGCATTAGCACCTTTCTCAATCAGACCCGCAGCAGTTTTCTTCGTCTGGATTTTACCGCCAACTTTATTAGAACGCTCATAGATCGTGATTTTGTAACCCTGATCCTTGAGGTAATAACCAAGAATTAACCCGGAGAAACCTGCTCCCCAGATTGTAACGTTTTTATCAGCAGGATTTAATTTTCCGATAACTCTTTTCATGGATTAGTTATTCTTTAAATATTCTTGAAGTTCACCAGACTGATACATTTCAGTGATGATGTCGTTTCCGCCAAGAAGTTTACCGTTAACATAAAGTTGAGGGTAAGTTGGCCAGTTCGAAAATTCTTTAAGACCCTGACGGATCTCCGGATCGTTAAGGATATTGAAAGTTTTGAAAGGAACGCCAAGGTGCTTAAGGATAGCAACCGAGTTTGCAGAGAAACCACACTGTGGCATCTGAGTATTACCTTTCATGAAAAGAACGACTTTAGAACTAGAAAGGAGACCCTTGATCTGTTCAGGAAGTTCTTTTGACTTGTCAGCAGTTTCGATTTCAGAAATGTCGTTGTTCAAAATGTTGAATGACATAAATTACCTCTTTGAGTTCTCGTATTTTTCTTTTGTATAAGTCTGAAGTTTCACAGCATGAATGCGTGCCTTCAATTCATCTTTTAGTAGGTTCATCAGAATCTGGTGTTGTTCAAAAAGCATTTTGCCTTTGAACTCATCACTCACAACTGTAATCGCAAGGTGATCACGCGTACCTGTCATGTCTTCAACCATCACCATGGCATCAGGAAGACCTGTCTTGATTATATCTTCAACAAATTTAAAATCGCTCATTTTTATGCCTTAGGGACCACTGCCCAGAAACTCGTTACGAATGTGAGAATTCTCATTAAGAAAGTAGAGTAACCTAAAAGTTTGTGTTTGTTACGAACTTCATTTCTGCCCGACAAAAGTGCACGGCCGGTGTAAATCATAAAGCCATACAAAACGACTGTAGATACCGCGATGGAAACGTGGATATTCAACATCATCGGATTTGAAACTGCATTACTAGCTTTAAGAATGGCCGAACGACTAAGTTCGATTTGAAGAATGAGTAAAACATCCCAGATCATCGCAAGGCTCATGATTTTCACATGCAACTGACGTTGTCGTCTTTTGAAAATTCCCAAAAGCATAAGCAGAACGATGCAAAGAGATTGGGTTTGCATCAACCAGGCTTCCATGTTTCCTCGATGAAAAAAGATTTTAATGCAAGTTAGCATAATTGACGAAAGTCTGCCTATTAATTTATGGTAGAACACTATCTAGAAACGATGCGTAACTAAGGGATGAACATGGGTCTTGGACTCTGGGCCGTCATTGATATTGAAACTACCGGCATTCATCCAGCTACAGATGAGATTATCGACCTCGGTTACCTTCAATTCGAAGGGACGAAGCTCGTAAAATCTTATTCTTCGCTCGTACGTCCTGAGAATGTCGTTTCTTCTTTCATCACTAAGCTCACTGGAATCACTAATGAGCAGCTTAAAAAAGCGCCTTTATGGTCTCAGGTTGAACCAGATCTTCTCGAACTTGAATCTCATTCTCTTCTCGCGCACAACGCCAATTTCGAAGAAAGCTTTCTTAAACGTTATTTCGACAAGATTCCACAGGCCAATGGCCGTGAGAGTTACCATGACTCTCTCTATTACTTAGCACTTCTGTTTCCGGAAGCTTCAACGCTGAATCTGGAATACTTCATCAATCTTTTGGGGATTGCAGACAAGGAAGAACACAGAGGTCTCGCGGATTCGCGTGATCTTTTAAAAACGATTCTTCTCGCTACCTACCTTACGCATCAGGATCGCGAATTCCGGATGAAGCTTGGTGAAGTGTTCACTGAATTTCCTGCGGAGTTTTTCTACCGCCAGTTCTTCATGCTGAAAGCTGATGAACTTGAAGAGATTGCTTCACAAATCGATTACCCGCTCGTTGAAGCAGCTAAAAATTATATTTATCTAAATAAAACAGAACCTCTTCGTGCTGATAAGTTTGATAAATTCCACAAAGAGTTCTCGGGCCAGAACATTCAGAACATTCTCAGAGCAGAAAAAGACATTAACGTCATTCTGCCTCACTATAAGCATCGCGCCTCTCAGGAGCAGTTATCGCTTAAAGTAGGGCAGGCGTTTAAAAATAAAATCCACGCTCTGATCCAGGCACCCACAGGTACTGGTAAGACGATGGGCTACCTTCTTCCTTCATTCCTCTTTTCAATGGCCGAAAAAGAAACGTGTCTCGTAGCGACTGGAACTAAAACACTTCAGGACCAGGCCCTCGCTAAAGATGTGCCTCAGATGAAGCGTCTTTTGAATCTGGGCGATGAAACGAAAGTTGTGAAGCTCGTGGGGTCAAATAACCACTTGTGCGAACTTCTTTTCCGCGAAGATGAAACCGAACAATCTTTCATCACGCCGTTCGGGGAAACATTTACGAAAGCATATTTTGAAATGCTTTTCTTCTATAACTCTCGCGTTCCATATGAACGAAAACTCACTCGTGAACAGATCCCTTATATCTTGAAGAAACTCACTCCCGAAATGAGTGAGAAAGAAACATCGATAGCTGTTGATTATAAGGCGTGTGCGGGACAAAACTGTCCGCTGGTTGATCAGTGCTCTTACCAGCAAGGACTTCGTGAAGCCAAAGAAGCGAAGCTTATCATTGGTAACCACGCCTTGATGCTCAACTGGCCACGTTCGATTCCACGCCCACAATACATCGTCGTGGACGAGGCCCATCGCCTTGAGCATGAAGCTACGAAAGCTTACTC
>JBEIQF010000167.1:0-7032 GCA_040376635.1 Halobacteriovoraceae bacterium | reverse complement strand
GAAGGATTTTATCTAGCCTGCGTATTCAGTATTGCCGTTATTTTTCTCGGCGTACTCAATGATCATGCTCGCGATATCAAGACCAGTTGAAGTCTCAATTCCCTGAAGACCTGGTGAAGAGTTCACTTCAAGAACCAGCGGGCCGCGAGATGAACGAAGTAAATCCACACCCGCAACATTCAGACCCAAAGCTTTCGCCGCATTCACTGCAACTTTTGCTTCTTCATCAGAAATTTCAACTTGAATAGCTGAACCACCACGGTGAAGATTCGATCTGAACTCACCCTCTTTCGCTCTTCTCATCATCGATGCCACAACTTTGTCACCGATTACAAAAGCACGAATATCGCAGCCATTACTTTCTTTGATGAATTCCTGAACAAGGAAGTGAGCTTTCATTTGTCTGAAACCATCGATGATCGACTCAGCACCTTTATCAGTATCAGCGAGAATCACTCCCTTCCCTTGAGTTCCCTCGAGAAGTTTGATCACACAAGGAGCGCCACCAACCATCTTGATAAGCTTCTCAGTCATTTTTGTCGAGTGAGCGTAACTTGTAACCGGAAGACCAATTCCTGAACGGGAAAGGATCTGAAGACAACGAAGTTTATCGCGTGAACGAGTGATAGAAGTCGATTCATTGAGTGAATAAACACCCATCATTTCAAATTGACGAAGAACCGCTGAACCGTAATGCGTGATCGAAGCACCAATTCTTGGAACAATCACGTTCAGATCATCGAGGGCCTGATCACGATAATGAACCATCGGTTTAGAACTTGTGATGTTCATGTAACAACGAAGAGGATCAATCACACGTACATGATGGCCGCGAGAAAGAGCAGCTTTAACCAATCGATGAGTCGAATAAATTTTTGGATTACGGGAAAGGATTCCAATCTTCATTGAATAATTCTAATCTGAAAGATGATTTTTTAGAACAGACTTCAATTCGTTAACCCAATCTCCATATTGTTCTTCGTAGTAGAGATCGCAATCGAGACGTTTAAGCATCGCATGGGCACCTCTTTCGCTAAGGTACTTGTCAAAATCCTTAGCGGCCTGACAGAAATGCGGGTAGTACGTATCGCCTAAACCAATCACTGCGTATTGAAGATGCGAGAGATCGAGTTCATCGGCAAATTTCAAAAAACTCATCCACTCTGAAGCATTGTCAGGTGGTTCACCATCACCGTAAGTGGATGTGACGATGAGAAGAGTTTTGATGTTATGAATTTCGTCGGGATCAATTCCACCCATGTCGAAAACTTCAATCGGGAAATCATCTTTCAACGACTCCCCGATCACATGAGCTAAATTTTGGGCATTCCCTGATTGGGAACCAAACAGGATATGAATCATTAATTGCGGCGGATTTTCGCAGCTTCGTAACCAGCTTTTTTGATCGCTGCACGGATTTCAGAGTCTGAAATCTTCATGTCTTTGATCTCTGTGAAACGAGCTTTCTTTTCATCAAGGTTGACTGAGATATTTTCAGTTTTTGACGTCGCTTTTAATTCCTTAGTGATGGCCTCAATGCACATTCCACAGGTCATACCAACGACATCTACCTCAACTCTAGCTGCTAAAGCGCTGAAGCTAATAAGTAATCCAATAAAAAGAGATGATATTTTCATAAGTTAACTCCGGATATTGATGAACTATTTATGTAGCATTATAGACGACTCTTGTAACTTCAGGTATACCCGCATCATGAAAAAAGTTTGGGATCGTGTTGGGATTGCATTTTCTTCGGCCTGTGTGGTCCATTGCATTCTCGTGGCGTTTATTCCCATGTTTTTCCCGGCCATCGCTGCCTACACTCACTCTAGCTGGATTCACGTTGTAGTAGGCCTCATAATCCTTTTCACTTCTCCACTTGCCTTCATTCCTGGTTACAAGAAACACGGTCTCACGTGGATCCTGACAACTGCAGTGAGCGGCCTGTTTCTTATCATGATGGGTGTTCTTCTCGAGGGAAGATTCTCTGATCAAGTTACTCACGGTGTTTCGATTGTTGGATCTCTTGCTCTTGTTTTCGCTCACGCAAAGAATTTACAACACTCGCACAAACACCATCATCAGTGCTGTTAATCACATTCTAGTTCCCGATTACATTTTAGATCCGCTCCCGATCCCTCGGGTTTCTTCGTGTCTGCAAGTTCAAGGAAGAAGTGAGTGAGAACCGGAGGCGTACGTATGTACGTCGAGGATTTGAGCGAACTTCTGACGCCGAAATTGCTTCACGAAGGAAGCCGATTTTGGGCAAAAAAAAAGCCACCCAGTGGGTGGCTTTTTTTGAAGTCGTATTACTTTTTGCCGTACTTTTTCTTGAAACGGTCAACGCGGCCTTCAGTATCCATAACACGCTGAGTTCCAGTGTAGAATGGGTGAGAGCCAGAAGAGATATCTACTTTGAATAGAGGATACTCTTTGCCATCAAGAGTGATTTTATCTGTAGTCTTGATTGTTGATTTAGTGATGATTTCGAAATCAGAAGAAACGTCTTTGAAAACAACGTCTCTATACTCTGGGTGAATACCTTTTTTCATACTTATATCCTTCCGTATGGTCCTGGTTTTTATTAAAAATAGTTCGAGAAATGTACCTACCCACGAGCGGTATGTCAACGGGAAGCCATGGTAAAATCAAGAATTTTTACTTCTTAGCCGCGGCGAGCACAATACTTGCGAGTTCTGCTTCCGTCATCTTCTCAATGACTTTCGGGTCTCTCTTATCTTCCGGAAGGGTGATGTTTTTCGTCCCAACCTTGATGTAAGGTCCGTATTTTCCGTCGAGAACTTGTGCCTTCTTCTTGAGTTTTGCCACCAGACCGAAGTCTTTCAGGACTTTCCCGCCTCTTCTTGAAGCCCCTTTTTCCTCGTTCAGAAGTTCTAAACCGCGCTTCAGATCGATCGTAAACAGGTCATCTTCTTTTTTAAGGGAGCGGAAGTTCCCATCGTGCATAACATACGGTCCGAAACGGCCGTTGTTGGCAAGAATTGGCTTTTTCGTTTCAGGGTGAACACCTAGCTCCCGAGGAAGTGAAAGTGCCTGTACAGCATCTTCAATCGTTGCAGTTTTAGGGTCCTTCCCTTTTGGAAGAGAAGCACGTTTTGGTTTTGGAGTTTCTTCAGTCACTTCACCAAGCTGGAAGTAAGCACCATAGCGACCAACAAGACAGTAAATGTTCTGCTTCGTCTTAGGATCTCTACCAATTGGTGTCGGTCCGTCAGCATGGGCCTTGATGAGATCTTTGATCTGTTCAGGATCAAGATCTGCTGGAGCGATATCTTCAGGGATAGAAGCATGAACTTCATCTTTCCCTTCTTGTTTCTCAATAACGTATGGTCCGAAGCGGCCGACTTTAATGTCCATCGGCTTGCCATCTTTCATGATGTGAATCGTACGAGATTCTTCTGGCTTGATCTTCTTGTCCTGCTCTTCAACTTTCTTCGCAAGACCGTTCTTACCCTTATAGAATTTCGTAAGGTATTTGAGCCAGTCTTCCTCGCCGTAAGCGATTTTATCGAGAGACTCTTCCATCTCTGACGTGAATGAATAATCCACAAGGTGCTCAAAGTGATTTTCAAGAAGCTGAATCACCGCCATTCCCGTAAATGTAGGAATGAGTGCTGAAGCATCTTTTCTAACGTAACCACGATCTAGAATTGTCCCGATAATTGAAGCGTACGTCGATGGACGACCCACTCCTTCTTTCTCGAGAGATTGAACGATCGAAGCTTCCGTGAAGCGCGCAGGTGGTTTTGTTTCGTGCTGATCCGGAGAAATTGAAGCGGCCTTAAGAAGGTCACCTTTCTTGAGTACAGGAAGGATCAGTTCTTTATCCTCAAGTGCTGCTTCAGGATCATCTGAACCCTCTACGTAAACACGAAGGAATCCGGGGAAAAGAATACGAGTACCACTGGCAGAAAACTCAGCGTCCCCTGCTTCAATTTTTATCGTCATCGATGCCTTCTCAGCTTCTTTCATCTGAGTGGCCATCGTACGTTTCCAGATAAGTTCATAGAGAGAAAGTTCGCGACCAGACATACCCGTTTTATCCGGGTGAGTGAATTCCTGGCCAGCTGGACGAATGGCTTCGTGGGCCTCTTGAGCGCCTTTCTGTTTAGCTGCATACTGACGAACTTCCGGGTTTAGATAGTCTTTGCCGTAAAGTTCAACCACCATGTTTCTCGCAGCATTGATGGCTTCCTGAGAAAGGTTTGGTGAGTCAGTTCTCATATAAGTAATGAGACCTTCTTCATATAGACGCTGGGCCGTTCTCATCGTGTCTTTTGAAGACATGCCAAGCTTACGGTTTGCTTCCATTTGAAGAGTCGAAGTGATGAAAGGAATAGCAGGTTTTGAATTGAAAGTTTTCTCTTCAACGCTTGTGACTTTCCAGTCAGCTTTTTCGATATTTTTTGCGAGATCTTTTGATTTTTTCTCATCAAGAAGAACGACTTTTTTGTCGTCATTGAGCTTCCCGGTAAGACCATCGAAGTCCTTACCTGTTGCTACTTTTCCGCCCTTAACTGAAACAAGTTTCGCTTCGAAAGTCGCTTTCTTGTCTTTTTCTGGGTGAACAGTCGCTTTAATGTCCCAGTAAACGGATTTCTTGAAACGCATGCGCTCGCGCTCACGTTCAACGATCATTTTAAGACCAGTTGACTGAACCCGGCCGGCCGAAAGACCGTAGGCGATTTTCTTCCATATTAAAGGAGAGAGCGTGTAGCCATAAAGTCGATCCAGGATTCGGCGCGTTTCCTGAGCACGGACGAGTTTCTCATCCACTTCTCTGGTTTCTTTGAGCGCTTTTTGGATCGCAGTTTTTGTAATTTCGTGGAAAACCATGCGTTTAACCGGACACTTCGGCTTAAGAAGTTCGAGTAAATGCCATGAGATAGACTCACCTTCTCTATCTTCATCGGTCGCGAGATAGATGATGGCACAGTCTTTCATTTTGGCTTTCAGATCTGTGATGATTTTTTTCTTATCTTTCGGGACTACATATAAAGGATCAAAGTCTTCTTCAACATTAACGCCAAGCTTGGCCCATTCTTCTTTTTTTAATGCAGCAGGAATATCAGAAGCCGACTGTGGAAGGTCACGAATATGACCCATGCTTGCTTCAACAATATAATTACTTGGTAGAAATTTGCGGATGGTCTTAGCTTTTGTGGGTGACTCCACAATAACCAGATACTTTTTGTCTGCCATTTTTTTCCTAAATTTAGGGGACGTCTTTAATAGAGATAAGGGCCATCGGGAAAAAGGTCAAGGATTAAAATATCCGACA
This sequence comes from Halobacteriovoraceae bacterium, assembly GCA_040376635.1. GTDB lineage: Bacteria > Bdellovibrionota > Bacteriovoracia > Bacteriovoracales > Bacteriovoracaceae > Peredibacter. The sequence continues at coordinate 1,730 of JBEIQF010000167.1, read as the reverse complement.
CCTTGAGCAACGCGAGCATCCTAACGCTCAACTATTCCACTCCTCTCCTATGAAATTCATGAAAAATTTTCAAAAAAACATGCTCAAACAAAATCTTAACAAAGTGTTTCCGAAAGCAAGAGTACAAGCTCAAGCAACAACTTTAAGGAGTCATGATGAAAACAGCAATTCTATTTTCTCTATTAGTATTGAGCACAACTTCTTTCGCTGCTTCACCGATCATCGAAGATGTCGTGATCAAGAATAAACAATTTTCGCAAAAAATTTACGAAGCTCTTGGCGGAAAAGAAATCAAGGGTCTCATCTCGTGCACGAAATCGTCATGCAAACTGATCAAGGGCGGATGGAGTTACTTCGGCATGGAATCTTACGGGTCAGGTGACAAAGGTCTACTTACAAAAAAACTCTACGACGCCCTCAAACTTCCGGTGACAACAGAGGAAGGCATGAAGTTCAAGACGATCGAACTCAATGTTGAAGACCCTCGTGGGGGCACGGAAAGAAACCAGCTCGTCTGTACGAGAGTCGGTAAACAGGCGGAAGAACTAGGACTTAGAGACACTTGTAACGTGCTCAATGCCCTTTAGACTGGAAATTTTTACAAGAAATCTGAGAATTTTCTCTGAGGAGACGAAATCGCGGTAAAACTTGCGTACTTAATTTAAGCGAGGTTTTTATGGATTACGACATTCAAGAACCAACAATCTGGGACCATGTTTACTTCTGGACTAAGGAAGTGGTTATTCTCGGCAGTATCGTAGCTTTTATTACTGTATCCGTTTCGGCCTTGTTTTTCCTTCCGGATCACGGATCAAATTCTTCGGAACTTTTAACTTTCATTCTTTCTTAAAAAGAAGGGCCCTCTAAAGGGCCCTTCTTTTTTTACGCTGCTTCTTTGTTTAACTTTTCTGCTTCTCTCTTCGCTTTTTCTTCAGCTTTCTTTTTCTTCTTCTCAGCTCTCTTCTCTTTTATACGCTTGATCTTATCTGCTACTTTTTCGTGGAACTTCTTACCAGCAACATATCCTTTCGCACGTGACTTCATCAGTTCGTAAGCTGATTTGTTCGTTACGTAGCTACAGAACATTTTGAGGTCTTTATCTGATTCAAATTTCGCCTGGTTTTCTTTCTGTAAACAGATCGCTGCAGAAACACCTGTACCGATCTGGGCAGCAACAACCGGAGCGACATAAAGTCCTGCGAGTGTGCTTGAGATCACGCCAAGGGCGATTTTTGGTACGAAGATCTGGGTAACAATAGTTCCCGCCAGTTCGTATGGACTTGGAAGAGCTGCTTTGTAGTTTTCAAATGAGATTGCTTTATCAAAGTATCCGCTTTCCACGATATCCATGATGTCTTCTTTCGTCATAGCACCAATCAGAGGCTTCACTTCTTTGAACTCAGGATGGTTGTTGATGAAATCAGGATCAAGTTTCGATTCATCAATTGAAGCAATTTCTTCAGCAGTTAATTCAAATTTTGAAAGGTCTTCAGGAATTTCTTTTTTAATACCGAGGTTAGCAAGGAAGTCTTTCATGATGATACGTGACTTCTTCTCCATGATCTCTTCCATCTTGGCCATCATCAGTTCAATCATTTCTTCAGGTGTACCTGCTTCAAGATAAAGATTATCAAACTCTTCCTGGTGATTAAGGAAGAATTGGTACATGGCCACTACGTCTTTATTCTTATCACCTTTTTCAACTGAGCCTTTCACAAACCCAGCAGCAG
>JBEIQF010000292.1:0-4340 GCA_040376635.1 Halobacteriovoraceae bacterium | reverse complement strand
CGATGTGAGTTTTTTCGGCTCAGGATGCGCAATACAAAGAGTGCCCAGGTTAATACCTGCTTCGTTCTTGAGAACTGCCCCGGCATAAAATCGGATGTATGGTGCACCTTTGACAAGAGGATTGTTTTTGAATCTTTCATCCTTAAGAGTGTCTTCAATAATAAAAGGATCATCTTGCTCGATGGCATGCGAACAAAAAGCAATATCCCGGGACGTTTCACAAATATCAATACCAACTTTAGATTTAAACCACTGGCGATTCTCATCCACAAATGAAATGAGCGCAATTTCTGTCTCACAAATTTGTGACAGCAGCTTCGTTATCTCATCAAATACTTTTTCGTTTTCTGTATCCAGAACTTTGTATTCTCTGAGAGCTTGTAATCTTTCCAATTCTGTAAATTTCATTTTCCTACTTCCAATGGGCAAATTCTAATCAACAGATGTAAGAAATTTGTAAATTAAGCAGCTTTCAGCGTGACTTTTATTTTCTGATCGAGATTCTTCTGAGTAAGCGGCTTGGGTAAAAAGTTAAGCCCCGGCATTTTTGGTGTCGATTGATACCAGCTGGCCGTTGAAAGATAGACAATCGGAATACAGTAATAGGAAGTGTAGTGGAGGACTTCGGCGATTTCAGGTCCGCTGACATCTTTGAGATTGATATCCATGATGATCAAGTCTGGTTTGATTCTCTGAACAGCATCGAGAAGTTTAGATTGATCATTCAGGAAAAAATAAGAGAATTCATTTTCCAGTCGAAACTGAGTGGCACGAAACCAGGAGAGAACTTCTTTATCGTCATCCACGACCAGAATTTTTTTTCTCATATATTCTCCTTCGGATACCAAAATTTTAGGGAAGAATTGTATAGAACTTGTCAGGTGAAGTTTAAGTCTGACATGTCGTCGTTCTGTCCATGAGGTATTGAATCTCTGAGGACTAAGGCCAATTCATACTTATATTTAAGGAGAAAGAACTCCTGACCCCGTTTAAAAAGCTCCAAATCATGTGCAAAACACAAGCTTAGAACGATAGGCTCATGCTTCTTTAAATGGATGGTATTGCTGTATGTTTTCTGGATTTTAGTCTTACAAATCTCGCACATTCGTACTGGCCCCTGATATCAGCATTATCGGCACAGGTTAAGATAAAATTAATATATTAATTTGCTTTTGAACCAATCCCTGTGATTTAGAGCTCTTATCTGAAGAAAACTTAGATGGAGAAACGCCCCCGGCCGGCCTTTAAATAGGTCTATGGACTTAAATCAAACAAACAATCCTAATCCAATTGAACACGCCAAAAACATCGAGGATATTCTCGGTTCACTCAAGTCACTCATGAGAAATGAGATCCATGTGTTTCATGATCCGAAAGGCAAGGCCTTGCTTGAAACATCTGCAGAAGTTCTCGGTGGACTTGAAAAGGCCTTCCACGATTTCGTCATGAAAGAAGATGATGTGTGGAAAGAAGAGAGTGATGAAACTCCTCAGAAAAGTTCAGATCCCTGGGACTGATTTTTTTCAAGGCGTTATTCTTTACATGATCCTCACGGGATCCTGACAGACAAAAACTCTGGTTGTGTTGAAACATATTATTATCAACACAAACACCGGAGTCGAAATGGAAGTCAGTTCCTTATGGTTCAATACTCAATTCACGATCGGGAGAGTTCCTCACGTTTTGAAATTAAAGTATCTTGAGAAAAAAATCCTCAGACCTTTAATTGATGTCCAATTTGAAAACGAATTTTATGAGGTCAAGACGGCCAATCATCCTGAAGAGCTTGCGCAGGTTTTAAGACTGCGTTTCGAAGTGTTTTTCAGAGAGTTTTCCACTCAAAAAGTAGCATCACTTTTTCCCTACGACATTGATATGCACGATTTTGTTTGCGATCACCTGATCGTGAAAGACAAGACTAACGACAAGGTTATTGCTTGTTACCGTCTCCTTTCATCTAAGGCGCAACATAAGGCCGGCCGCTTCTATTCAGAAGGTGAGTTCATTATTGATGAACTTGTGAATTCAACTGAAAACAAACTTGAACTTGGTCGCGCATGCGTTCACAAGGATTACCGCAAAGGAACCGTGATTGGTCTTCTTTGGAAAGGATTGATCTCTTATGCAAGGAAGTCTGAAACTCGTTACATGTTTGGTTGCTCAAGTATTAATCGTAAAGACTTTTCAAATCTCCCACAAATTATGGAGTCTATCGAAAGGAAAGATGGATTCATAAAAGACTTCGAGATTGGTGTTCAGCCTAAATACCGCATGAAGTTCGAAGTGGACTCATCAAATCGTGAATCTGAGTCAGGTGGTATGAACTCACTGATGCACATGTACATCTTGGCCGGAGCGAAGATGGGAAGGACTCTTGCTTACGACGCTGAGATGGATTGCCTCGATATGTTTACTCTCATGGATATGAGAAATCTTCCAGCATCGTTTGAGAGGAGATTTTCTTGAAAGGTATCTTCAAGTTCATCGCATTTTCCGGACTCATGATTCTGTTCCTGGTCCACCATACCTTGGTGGGTCTATTTGTATGGAATGAAAAATTAAAGCTGAAATACTTTCTGCAGAGTATTTCTCTTACTTCGAAGTTAGCATTAAAGATTCTGAACGTTCGAGTGGACTATGAAGGTCAAAGAGGCGAAGTAAATAATAAGCTCCTTGTAGCTAATCATCTCTCTTACCTCGACGTTCTGATTCTTTTTGCTGAGTATCCTTCGCTTTTTATCACATCAACTGAAATTCGCGACACTTTCCTTCTGGGACGCATTTGTAAACTTGCAGGATGCTTTTTTGTTGAACGCAGAAAAGATCGTCATGAGGCAGGAACCAAGACCTCAGAGCTCAATATGATGAAAGAAAAACTCGATGCAGGATTTAATGTCTTCCTGTTTCCTGAAGGGACTAGTTCTGACGGCAAATCAGTTCTTCCATTTAAAGGAACGTTCTTTCAAATGGCAGTGGATGCTGACATAGATGTTCAGCCACTTTGCCTGAAGTATACCGGAGAAAATCGCGATATTCCTCCCTGGTACGGAAGCATGACTTTTCCTGACCATCTTTTCAAACTGTGCCTTCAAGATGAAATCAGGGCGAAAGTCATTGCTTTGCCATCCCTTCGGGGAACAACCCGGATGCAACTCGCATCTGATTCCTATTTAAGTGTAAGTGGGGCCTATGGAGCACATTAAGATTCTTGGAGTGCCTTTTGATTTCGGTCAGGAAAAAAGAGGCGTTAAGTATGCTGCTGACTATCTTCGTATCCATGGTCTTGTCGAAGAGATGAGAAAAATTTCTGTTGTACAAGATCTTGGGAATATCGTTTTTCCGGATAAGAAAGCAGTTTATATAAAGGAAAAAATCAAAAATATTCATGAGGCTTCTGAAAATAACAGGAAGATTTCAAAAACGATTGAAGATCTTGAACTGAAAGATGACTTCTTACTTAATATCGGTGGTGATCATGGCATGTCCCTTGGAACCATTCATGGAATTCTAAGTCACAGACCTGATTCAATCATTATCTGGGCCGATGCTCATGGTGACATTAATACTCCTGAGTCATCTCCAAGTGGAAATTTTCATGGAATGCCCCTGACATTTTTGACAGGCCTGGCTACTCATCCGGAATTTGACTGGATTACCCATAAACTTCAACCGAACAAATTGATCTTAGTCGGTCCGCGTGATCTTGATGAAGGAGAGCGTGATCTGATTGAAAGATATAAGATTCAGTATTTCTCCTCTGAAGAATTAAATCGCATGGGAGCTAAAGAGATTCTTGAGATGGCGCTTCATCGCGCTGATCCCCAGGGACTTGCTCCGATTCATCTAAGCTTTGATGTCGATATTTTTGATGGTGAAGACATCTCATCCACTGGTACTATCGTGCCCGATGGGCCGAAGCTAGAAGAAGTGTTTCTACTGGGTGGATTGATTGCCGAAACCGGCAGATTAAAGAGTATGGATATCGTCGAATTTAATCCGTTGATCGGAACTGCAGATGAAGTGGAGGCGAGTGGCCAGCTCATCATGGAATTTTTAACAACGACGATGAGACAGAAAAATACCAGGGATTTCATCTATCGTGCCTTCGATAAAACAATTTTAAGCAGTGAGTACGCATGAAACTAATCTTTTTGAGACATGGAATTGCAGAAGATAAAAAGAACTCTGATACGGATATAGATGATTCGATCCGTGAACTCAAAAAAGGCGGAAGATCTGAAACTAAACTGATGGTCAAGGCCTTCAAGGATATGTTCAAAGAAGTTGATGTTGTCTATACAAGTCCGATGGCGCGTGCGGCTCAGACCGCTGAAGTCATT
>JBEIQF010000216.1:0-6034 GCA_040376635.1 Halobacteriovoraceae bacterium | reverse complement strand
CTCTCTTCAATGCCTTAGCTTCCACACTCTCTCAAGGTTTATGCCCTAAAAGTATACCAATAAACTTTTTCAGAGCGAGAGTGAAGATGGGGGCAATTTATATTGGCAGTCAAAAGAAAGCTAACAACGGTGGACTCAAAGTAAAAATCTATTTTTTCTTGTTCCTCTTTGTGGCGATTGCGGGTGGAATTCTCAAATTTTCGGCCCCGATGATTGTCGAAGAATGGATCAATTCTAACGGTGCTGGAAAGACTGGTTATGCTTTCTCCGTGAGAGATGTCGACGTTTCCTTTGCAAAAGGGAATATGGTTTTGAGAGATGTAAAAATCTTCAATCCGAAAACAACTTCAAGAATCCTGGAAGTTCCGAATCTCACGATCACAATCGACTGGACGGAATTCGTTCTATCTCAAAATCAACATGTTTCTCTCATCGCGGATAAAGTCGATCTCATTCTTTCAAAAGATTTTTCTTCTGAAGTGAAGAGGATTCAAGCAATGAGTGATAAAGACAAAAAAGATTTCTATCTCGATGCTGTTGATACTCAGATCACAAAACTCAATGTCATTGAACAAAAAGAAGATCAAAGCCGAACCGTGCTGGAATTGAATGACGTGAACGTGAAAGCAAAAGAGCTCTCTCTACTTTCAATCAATAAGAAAACAGAATTCATTATTACTTCAAGTATTGCCATGGAGGCAAACTCAATCTCAAAGGTAAAACTATCGAAGAAAATGGAGTGACTCCATGGTCTATTCAGGGATCCTTGAAAGGAGTTCCAACAGACCTTTTTAATAAAATGGCCGGCGAAAAGTTACCGTTCACATTCAATGAATCAAGCCTCAATGCCGAGATTAAGGCCGAATCAGATAATGGGGTTGTGAGTGGAGAGATTCTGCCTGAAGTAAGGAAGCTGAATCTTCTGAATGAAAAACCAGGAACGCCGACACAAACCATAGCGAGGATTTTGACGGATGAGCTGACTTTCACACTGCCATTTACACTGAATGATGAGTTAACTTTGGAGTACGGAGATACTTTCAGGAAACTTAAAACGTATCGCAAAGATCCTGGGATGATTGAAGGTCCGAAGCCGGCGAATACAAAGATTACTCAAAATGCGAAGGAGAAGAAGGGGTTTTCTTTCTGGCCGTTTTAAAAACTCAATATCAGCTTATGAAACAGCGCATACGAATATCCCAGTCGATTTGGCCAAATAAAACTATAAGATTGATCAATGTCTGATTGATATCAGCCCAATTCCTTACATTACATGAGAAAAAAGTATGTAAGGGAGATTATAATGCGGAAGCCTTCATTTCTGCTGAAAAATAAAAAGAAAATAATTCTAATATTTCTGATTGCATTGTTCATCGTGCCGTTCTTTTTTTTCTTCGGAAAAGAAAAATATATTGTTATTCATCCGATACAGGGCCCAATCACAGAAGCTGTTTATGGCCTTGGTAAAGTGAAATCCATCTATCGTTATGACGTGATTATTGGCGTGTTAAGCACAGTCAAAAATGTTTTCGTAGATGAAGGAGAAAATGTCAATCAGGGGAAACCATTGATTCAGCTACAGGACGGTGGGGTCTTTCGTGCTCCTTTTACTGGAACAGTTACCTTTGTAAAATATAAAGTTGGTGAGGTTGCCCTGCCGCAAATACCAATTTTGAGAATAGAAGATTTAACGAATTGTTATATTGAACTATCTCTTGAACAAGAAGCAGCCATGCGAGTTCAGAAAGGACAAAGAGCAAAAGTTTCTTTTGAGTCTATTCGAAATAAAATTCTTGAAGGTGAAGTTTCTGCAATTTTCCCTCGCGAGGATGAGTTTCTGGCCCACATAAGAGTTGATAAGTTGGAGAAAGGTGTCTTGCCGGGAATGACGGCAGACGTTTCGATTGAAATTGGAACAGTTCCAGATGCTCTCTTATTACCTGCAAAAGTTATTAAGAATAACTACGTCTTTGTAAAACGAGACGGTAGATGGGTAAAAGAGAAAATTGAAATTGGACGTGTTGATGCAACCCATGTTCAGATTCTCGGCAATAAGCTTAAAGTGGATGATGAGATTCGTCTTCAAAAAGGACGATAATGTTTTTCCTTTCCTGGAAACAGTTAATGGCACGTAAGAAACAAAATCTCCTTATACTTTTAGGTATTAGTTTTGGAACACTTTTGTTTGTAAGTATCTCAGGTGTGCAATTAGGAATGAGACGATACATCGCAAATCAGCTTCTGAATAATACTGCTCATATTTTAATAAAGGGCGAGGAAAAAAAAGTCAAAGCTGATGAAGTTACAGAAGCTTTTTATCCATCTAATTTCGTTCATTGGATTAATAATCCCTCAGGCCTTCGCGAAAATGTGAAACTCGAAAATTATTCAGGATGGTACTCAAAGCTCAATCAGGATTCCAGAGTTCTTGGATTCTCTCCCCGAATGGCCGCACATGTGGTTTTAAATTCTGGAAAATTCTCTACGGCCGTGAATCTTGTTGGAACTATTCCAGAGAAACAGGTCAAAATAAGTTCAATAGAGGATTACATGAAAGAAGGGTCTTTTATAGGACTCAGAGGTTCCAATACGATCGTTATTGGAACTGGAGTTGCTGATGATCTTGGATTGAAAACAGGTCAATATGTCAATGTAAGCTCTGGTCTGAAAGAAGGACCTAAATCATTTAAGATTGCAGGAATCTTCCAATTTGGAAATCAGCAAATTGATCGTTCCTTGGCGTTTGCATCCTTGACTGATGTCCAGATACTCACAAAAAGTCCCGGACGCGTTTCTGAAATTGCTGTGGCCTTATATGACATAGACCAAGCTCAAAGGCTTGCGGATGAATGGCAAATCTTGACTCATGATAAAGTGGAGGATTGGCAGGAAGCGAATGCCTCTTTCATGGAGATGATAAAAATTCAAGATTTCACCCGTTATTTCATCACGATTTCTATCCTTCTGGTTGCTTCTTTCGGGATCTATAACGTTCTCTCCATCATGATTAATCAAAAGAAAAAAGAAATTGCGATTCTTCGTGCTATTGGTTACGGGCCAAGGCGTATTCTTGAGCTTGTTTTGTACCAAGGATTACTTCTTGGGGTATCGGGAGGAATTCTTGGAATGATTCTAGGCTATTTATTATGCAAATACGTCGAAAGTATTAATCTCAATTTTGACATTGGAAATGTAAATCATCTGTTAATTAGTTATGACCTTAGCATCTATGTAACGGCTTTTATTGTCGCTATTATTTCCTCAATCATATCATCCTATATACCTGCTAAGGCTGCGAGTAAAATGACTCCCATGGATATCATAAGGGCAGAGTAATGATAGAGTGCAAAAACATTATTAAAGAGTTTGGAAAACCTGCACAGCAAATCCTCCATGGAATTTCATTGAAAATAATGGATGGAGAATTCGTGTCTATTTCCGGGCGATCAGGAAGTGGAAAAAGTACACTGCTTTATCTTATCAGTTCACTCGATCTTCCAACTAGTGGAGATGTCTTTTTAGATGGAAAGATTGTTGGTGAAATGACCTCAGATGAAAGCCACCATTTTAGAAACATAAATGTAGGATTTATTTTTCAATTTCATTATTTATTATCTGAGTTATCTGTCCTGGATAATGTTCTCCTTCCGGCTCGTAATTTGAATTTAATGAATGAGAAACGTGATGAAGCTATAAGAATTCTTTCCCGCTTGGGTGTTGGTTCACACATTGATAAATATCCAAGGGAACTATCTGGTGGTGAACAACAAAGAGTGGCGATAGCACGTGCTTTAATCCTTAAACCTAAATATATTTTTGCTGATGAACCAACTGGAAACCTTGATACTTATAATGCCCGCTTAGTAATGGATATTCTCAAAGAAGTGAATAAATTAGATAAAACTACAATTTGTCTTGTTACTCATGATCCTAGATTTTCTGCTATGGCAGAACGAGAAATTTACTTGATCGATGGAAGAATTGCTTCTCGGTCAGAAGACATATTTTAGACTTGCTTAAACTTTAGGTATTTGGGTAACAAAAGTGTAATAAAAGTTTGCGCAGGACGTCCACGACCCTCATATCTTCTTACAATCTTTGATCATTCGCATCGCTTGGACGATACTTTTATCTTTATCCATCAGGAGATCTTTTAGTGAAAGCATTAGTTTTAGTTCTCGCGGTATCGATTATGTCATCGGCCTCTGCCGGCACAGAATCCATCAGAATTCTTCTTCCAGGTACAATTAAAAAACTTCTTGGGCCATATCCTGCTAAAGGTTCTGAAGAAGAGAAAGTCGATTTTGATACTCTCAGACATTACCAGCTTACAAGAACTGCTGAGCAGTGTGAGTTCGCGGCTGGACAGGAAACTCCTACGCTTCAAAATTTGTTCGTAGCAAACAACGGTCCTCTGACTAAAAAAGAAGCGGATAGACTCACACCTGGATTCCTTCAGATCTATGCTGAGGCCGGAGCTAATATTTACCTCGCAAAAAAAATCTTCAAGCGTCCACGTCCGTATATCGCAAATCCTGAAATCGTTCCGTGTATTGAACTCGAAGGCTCTTACGCTTATCCAAGCGGTCACACGACCCTTGCAAGAGTGTTCGCAAGAACGCTTTCAAGAATCTATCCGGAGCGTGCTGAAGCCTTCATGAAGCGTGGAGATGATTCAAGCATGAACAGAGTTATCGGTGGCGTTCACCATCCGTCTGATATCGTGTCAGGATATAAACTAGGTGATGAACTCGCGAAAGAAATTGATGATAAAGAATTAGAGGCGTTATTTCAGTGAAAGAATTTACCGACAAAATCCTCCAGACCCTGAAAACCAACGGCTTTCCGGAAAAGCGTGTCTCTCTTCCTACGGACAAAATGTTCGAAGTGGCTGAGAGTAAGGGATTTAGCTTTAACGATGTTCTGCAAGGCCTTAAGACTGAGCACAATATCGAGGCGAAGATTGGTCCTGAAAAAATCATCTTTACTCAGGTAACCACTCAGGCCCCGAATATGGAAAATCCATTCGCAGGCATGAGTCAGGAAGAAATGATGAGGCAGGCTCAGGAGATGATGACGAAGATGGATCCTGAAGAGCTCAGAAAGATCCAGGAGATGTTCACGAACATGTCGCCTGAAGAGAAAGAGCAGATCATGAAGAAAGGAAAGGACATGGGAATTCTGTAAGGTGTGTTACACTGAAGAGAGATCTCAAACAATGTTCTAAGGAGTAGTTATGGCCCGCGGAGAAGGTGGACAAGATAAAGGGAAAGCTAAAGGTAAGCCGAAGCTTTCAACTAAAGAAAAGAAAGATAAGAAAAAAGAAAAAGCTAAGAACAAAAAAGATTACAACTAAAAATAAGGCCCCTTCGAGGGCCTTTTTCATTATGACCAATTATCAAAAAACAATTCTGACTCTTCTTCATGAACGTGGTGCCGGTAAGACGATTTGCCCAAGCGAAGTTCTGTCTCCGTCTGACAAAAAAAATAAAGAGATGATGGAAGAGGTGCGAACTGATGCGAAGGAACTGGCGCGGAAAGGTATTATTGAGATTTGTCAGTCAGGTAAAGCCATCGATCCGGAAAACATCAAGGGACCAATTCGCCTCCGTTTGAAATAGGTTCCAACACACTTTTGGTTAAGCACCGCATATCCAAAAGTGTGTTGGAACCTTTTAATTAGTCAATTTTCTCTTTGATTGCTTTTGCTTCATCGACTGTAGCGTCTTTAGCTTCTTCCAGACGGTTGCCAACTTTTTTAGCACCACATTTTAAGTCGCCTTCCATACACACAGCTTCTTTCACACGATTCACGCCTTTTTTTGCAGCACGAACAGTTGTGTTTGTGTGCTTAGCTGCTTTTTCAGAAAGAGTTTCTTCTGCCTGAGCGAAAGAAACTAGAAAGATAATTGATAAGATCAAGGCCATTTTCATAAGTATTCCTTCGGTTATGAAATGGTTCCAACACACTTTTCTTGAAGCAGTGCTTACGTAAAAGTGTGTTGGAACCCTATTAAGGGGCGATGTAACGGAG
>JBEIQF010000262.1:0-4821 GCA_040376635.1 Halobacteriovoraceae bacterium | reverse complement strand
GGTGCGTGTGAAAGCAAGTCTTGGAAGAATGGGTCTTGGGAACGTTTCAGATACTGTTCGTGTGATCAATCACGAAGAACTTTGTTTCTAGAGCACTCCGCGCTCAACCGGGAATCCATTTTCAACCCACATATCCATTCCGGCGTCATGAATGCACACAAGATTTGTGAGTCCAGATCCGCTAAGTAAATCATAAGCAGTTTTAGCGCGACCTCCACGCTTACAGTGAATGTAGACGTGATCGTATTTTTTAAGTTCCTGGACATGCTGGCCGAGTTCCGGAAGAGGCAAATTTAAGGATCCCTTGATGTGAACGTCAGCGTACTCATCACGATTTCTCACGTCCAAAATTACATCATTTTTACCTAATTTCAGGTGGCTATCATGGAACTCTTTGAGGGTCATTTGAGCGTTTGACATAAAAGGTCTCCTATTACTTTTCCTTTAATATTTACCCTCTCAAATTCCGATAAGTTTGATGGAGAGTCAAGCTCATGCTCTATGTCTTATTTATGGTTCTGGCCATTGCCTACAATTTGAAGAAGTTCAGAAAGGAACGAGCTGCCTTCCTATCTTCACTTGTTGATGCAAAAAACACGGCCCATCGTGAAATGATTCTGGGTCATCACTTCTACATTTTTATTTTCGAAGGTTTCCTTGCACTTATTGTTGCTCACCTCATTACTGAGCGCGCGATGCAGATCGGGATTCTCGGTCTTGGAATGGTGTACCTGGCGTTATTCTTCACAGGACTTTATCTCTACCAGTTTTTCATCCGGTATGTTGAACGTCATACGAACTTAGAACTACTTCAATCATTCAAGAGTCACCTCATCAAAGAATTGAGAGTGAACTTTTCTATGATCATGTTGCCGATTCTCATTTACTCACTGATCAATTGGACTTTCCAGGACAGTGTTTATGAAGAGTGGGGAAGTCTTTGGTTCATTGGACTTCTTTTTAATATTATTTTCGTATCAGTTCTCACCATCGTATGTTCTGTCATCCTGATGCTTCGTTTGATTCCTAATCGTGAAATCACTGAACCAGAATACCTTGATATCATCAATCGCCGTCTTGGCCAGATTCAACAGCCGAATATGCGCATTCGCTGGATTGAAACTGATATTAAAAATGCTTTTGTTGTTGGTTTGAAACTTCTTCGTTTCTCGAATCAAACTATGTTCATCGGCAGGTCACTTCGTACGACGCTTTCACTCGAGGAATTCGATGCAGTTATCGCTCACGAACTTGCTCACGTGGCTAACCGTCACATTCATAAGCGTGTAATCGATCTCCTGAAAAACTTCGTATCAGTTATTATCGGTGTAGGTGTCTTAATGCTCCTTATTTTTGGAGTGACTTTCCTTTACTGGGGAGAGGATGCTTATCTTCATACTGCTTCAACTACCATGTGGTGTGTGTTCGCCTGTATGGGCTGGATGATTTTCAATTATTCACTCCTATTCGATACGATCAGGTCTCATGAATATGAGGCGGATGGATATGCAGTCATGGAACTTGGTGCAAGTTTCAGTGGACTTAAATCAGCTCTTGAAAAACTTACAACTCCGGATGAACTTCCAGAGTATCTTCAGAAAATGAAGAACAAGAAAACAGAGAAGGGGATGATTGCGAAATGGATCGCGAGAAACTTCTCCACTCATCCTGAACTATCTCAACGAATCAGCTTCCTGGAATACAAGATGGCAGCTGGCCTTCCCTTTAATTATTACATCTCCACTCCACAGAAAATCCGCAGATGGGTCGGCCATCTGATGAACTGGAAAGTGTCTGTTCCTCTTGCTGCGAGCTTTGTTCTATCGATTGCGTGGATGGGCTGGACTCTGAAAACGGGAACAGAGGATATTGCTTTCATTACCCGTGCTTCGAATGAGGAAATCATTAAGCATGAAGGTATCCAGAAGAGAATCAATTCAAGACCTCAGCTTGTTGGTCAAAGTCTTATGTACTTCATCGTCCGTAAACAGGATGAGAAGTTAATTGATCACTTCCTCTCTATAGGTGCTGATAAAGGCAAGACTCTTGTCTATATCTCACAACTTAAAGACTACGCTCTCCTGAATAAATACTACACTCGCTACCAGAGTGATCTGACTGAAGATGATTACTTCCTGGTACTGCGTAAGACAGCTCAGACTAATTTCACAGAAGGTTATCGCCTTCTTGTGAATGCAAAACGTTTTGAGGATCTGAATCCTAGCTACAAAGAAGATGTATCCCGTCTTCACCAATCTTCAAATCGTAAGCCAGCTTCAATCAACAAATAAAAAAAATCCCGCTTTCGCAGGATTTTCATTTCTAAGAATGTCTTTTATTTTTTAGATCCACTTCATCGAGTAGATAGCTTCTACAACAAGGTCTGAAGCCGGAGCTCCGGTAAATCGCATCTGAATAATATCATTGTGACGGAGAGTGAATGTCTGCTCGCTCACGTCACCGAAATCATCGTTGTCGTAATCAACACACTTACTAAGGGTCATCTGCGAAGGATTGCTTGAAGGTACGTACATACACTTGAACTGGAAGTCATCTGAATCGAATTCATTCACATCATAGGCCACTTCAACAGTCTTCCCTGCGGTTGAGCCGGAACGAACGACAAGTCTGTCTGGGATTTTGAATTGAGCATCGTCGATCATTTTGTAATTTTTGCGGGAAGCCTGAGATCCATCAAGTCTAATGACGTAGGCCGAAGGAAGTTCCTGGTTCTCTGTATTACGTGCTGCTTGGGTCTCAGCATCAGTCACTTTTTTACCGCAGCCGATGGTGGCTATGGCCAATGACATCAGGGGACAAAGTTTTCGGGTCAAAGTAGTTAGCATTATCGATCCTTGATACTGCCTGGTTTAATTATACTGTGACTTCTCTATCGGCGTGCTTGAACGGAACTTGATACTTCTAAGTGATTAAATTCATAAGATTTTGGAGGCAGAATGTGCCCTCTACCAATTCAGTTGGGCCTCTAATCGCAAGGGTCTTGCGGTACGAGAAGTTAAGTTCTCGAAAAAATAAAGACCAACTTTTCAGACAAAAATCATCTGCTTTCAAAGATCAAAACGAAGTTATTTATTTCCCTACTAATCAGCTTTTTTTTTCGACCCAACCTTGACACTTATCCCTAGCGTTCCCATCTTCTGGAAGGCACAATCGTGACACTTTTATATAAGACTTTTTTGCTTAGCAAAATTTTAAATTCGATGGAGGATCTATGACAGTTAAACCACTTCAAGACAGAGTTCTTATCAAAAGACTTGAAGAAGAAACAAAAACAGCTGGTGGAATCATCATCCCAGACAACCACAAAGAAAAGCCTGCTCAAGGTGAAGTCGTTGCAGTTGGAACTGGCTACCGTCTTCAGGATGGAACAGTGAAAGCACTAGACGTTAAGAAAGGTGACAAAGTTCTTTTCGGTAAATACTCAGGTACAGAAGTTAAAGTTGGTGGTGAGAACTACATCATCATGAAAGAAGACGAAATTCTTGGAATTCTTCAGTAATAAATAATTAAAAAGATCATAGGAGAAATATATGTCAGCTAAAGAATTAAAATATTCAGAATCAGCAAGAAACTCAATCCTTGCTGGTGTAAACGCACTTGCAAACGCAGTTAAGGTAACTCTAGGTCCTAAAGGCCGTAACGTAGTTATCCAGAAGTCTTTCGGCGCTCCAGCGATCACTAAAGATGGTGTTTCTGTTGCTAAAGAAATCGAACTTGAAAATGCATTCGAAAATATGGGCGCTCAACTTGTAAAAGAAGTTGCTCAGAAAACTAACGAAGATGCTGGTGACGGTACAACTACTGCAACAGTTCTTGCTCAAGCTGTATACCGTGAAGGCGTTAAACTTGTAGCTGCTGGTCACAATCCAATGGACCTTAAGCGTGGTATCGATCTAGCTACTGCTAAAGTAATCGAAAAACTTAAGACTATGTCTAAGAAGATCGACACTTCAGAAGAGATCGCTTCTGTTGGTTCAATCTCTGCTAACAATGACATGGAAATCGGTAAGCTAATTGCTGAAGCAATGTCGAAAGTTGGTAAAGAAGGCGTAATCACAATTGAAGAATCTAAGACAGCTGAAACTTCACTTGATGTTGTTGAAGGTATGCAGTTTGACCGTGGTTACGTGTCTCCATACTTCGTAACAAATCCAGAAAGAATGGAAGCATCTTTCGATAATCCTTACATCCTTATCACTGACAAGAAAATCTCTTCAATGAAAGAGCTTCTTCCTACTCTTGAGAAAGTTGTTCAAACTGGTAAGCCACTCGTTATCCTTTCTGAAGACGTTGAAGGTGAAGCGCTTACAACTCTCGTTGTAAACAAACTTCGCGGTACTCTTAACGTTGCTGCTGTTAAAGCTCCTGGCTTTGGTGACAGAAGAAAAGAAATGCTTAAAGACATCGCGACTCTTACTGGTGGTCAAGTGATCTCTGAAGAGCTTGGTATGTCTCTTGAGACAGCTACTCTTAAAGAGCTTGGTACTTGTAAGAAAATCACGATCGACAAAGAAAACACTGTGATCGTTGATGGTGCTGGTAATAAGAAAGATGTTGATGCTCGCGTTGGTGCTATCCGCGCTCAAATCGCAGAAACAACTTCTGACTACGACAAAGAAAAACTTCAAGAGCGCCTTGCTAAACTTGCTGGCGGTGTTGCAGTAATCAAAGTTGGAGCTCCTACTGAAGCTGAAATGAAAGAGAAAAAAGACCGCGTTGAAGATGCTCTAAATGCAACTCGCGCTGCTGTTGAAGAAGGTATCATCGTTGGTGGTGGTGCAGCTCTTCTTCACGCTGCTG
>JBEIQF010000185.1:0-6627 GCA_040376635.1 Halobacteriovoraceae bacterium | reverse complement strand
GCTAAAAGACTACTGATTAACTGGCCTAACGCTTATTAGTAGACCAAATCCATATCGATAAGCGTGAGCGATTTCCCATGGGATATAGTCACGTTTTTCTGCGCCCGATTTCTCGAGTGCTTCGATATCTTTTGGCTGCCAGAACCATGGTGATGACTTCATGATGTAACAGTCATCTTCATTCGGATGTTTCGAATAATCAGAATATTTCTGGATGGGTTTGCAATCAACTTTGTTTTCCATGAACTTATCAGTCCAGATTTTTGTCTGCATGGGAAAAGTTGCGAACTCTCGATCAAGAATCCTTTCTTGGACTTCACCTTTCATCACGACCTTCGCAACCGGAGCGACGTGGAACCACCATTTGAATTTGAATCTTTCAATATAACTGTCTGAGAAAAAGAGCCAGGCCTTACCTAATTCTTTTTTTTGAAAAATGATGCTTCATATGTCCAAACATGAGCGCGGTCGTAACATTGAGCACCTTTGATGGCATTTGGATTAAACGTCATCAGGATGTTTGTGGCCAGTGTGTAGTTCTTGATGATCGTGGGCCGAAAAGTTCTTTCTGAAGGAAAGAAAAGTGAAGGAGGAGATTTTTGTATGAAGCGGGGAAGACCTACTGAAAGGACTTCGTGATTCTCATCAAGCTTCACATCAACTAATTCGCCTGGATGATAAAAATAAGTATTGGCCGTGAATGCCACTCTTCCATCTTCAAGTTTGATGAATTCAGGATGAACGGAATGAATTCGGACAGTTTCCGCAAAAACCGGGAGAGTTAGAAGAGATAAAAGTAATGGGAAAAGCATGAAGAGGTTTTATGATTTCAAATGGAAATAGATAACAGTGATTGTAAAAAGTTCAGAGTAAAAGGGCCCTTTTCAGGGCCCAATTATGATTATTGATCATCAGAAGCGTTAGATCCTGTATTGAGGGCCTTACGTTCACGATTTGTTCTTGTTCTGTCTGTGTAGTCGATGCCATCAGAAGAAACGTTTCTCTGGCGTTCCATTCTATCAGCACGTTCAATGCGTTCGCGTCTTTCTTCCATACGTTCTTGTTCAAGTTCATCGGAAGTAAGAGCATCATTATCATAGATTCTTTCTTCTTCAGACTGAACACCCATCACCGGACTACTTTCCATGTTTGATTCATATACTGGTGCTGATGAATCGTATGTCCTTGTCGTTGTCGTGTGAGTTCCGGCGAAAGCTGGAATTGCCATTAGTGCAATTACCGGAAGTACAATAAACTTCTTCATAAAACCTCCATGGTTTATTTCTTGATGTCTGTTACGACGTCACCTGTTTGATTTTCATTAGAAAACTTACTGATGTCCTGAAGAGTGAGCATGCCAACCGGCTGGTCACCTGCATTCACAACCAGAAGTCTTGATACCTGATTCTCTTTCATGAGTTGAGTTGCTACGTTGATGTCGTCGTTCTCGTGAACGAAAATAATATCACGGGACATAGCATGTGAAATGGGATCATCAACCGGATGGCCATGGGCCACACAGCTGACAACAATATCTCTGTCAGTGACAAAACCTACTGGACGCTCATTTTTATATACAGGTACGGCACCGATATCTTCTCGCTTCATTAAGGCCGCGACCTTTTTGATGGAGTCATGAATCTGGACCGTTGAGACACCTTTATGCATGACTTCTGAAACTTGCATGTAAACCTCCGTTGTTCACTGGAGATTTTGGCATCCATAGTCTGCGACCGAAATATAATTTCTCTACAGGATTTGCGAGTGCTTGCTAAAAATCGGATCAGTTCGGTAGATTGTTAGCAAGCTCTTCCACGAGATACCCGATGGCGTAGGGCACAGAATGATCACGGTCTTTTGACCATGTCGTTGCATGGGTAAAACCAAGTTTATGCATCCATTCATGCATGAGGTTATCTGCAACTTTGATAGGCGTGTATTTATTAAAATATTTTGTATTCATCCAGATACGGACTGTATTTGGATACGTATAGCCAATAGTCGTAGTCTTCTGATGGTAAAGCTCAAGCTCTACATCCATTGTATTATTCTTTGCTGTATTACCCATCTTCTCAGCGCCTTCAAGGATCTTTTGATAAACCTCTTCATTTGAGAGTCCATGATTATCAAAAAACTTCTTAGACCCATTGTAGGTGTAATTGAGGACTCGTTCTTTGAACACTTCTGATGTGATGACTTTTTTGATGATGACGACGGCCTTACGGACTTTCTCTTCCTGTTCGGAATTGAAGTTGACCATATAGGGTTCTGCATCCCAGGTTTCTGCCTGAGCAGGAACAGCATCTTTTCTTTTAGGTGCCATGAGGTCAGCAACTTTCAAGGCCGGGAGCCTCTTCGGACTGACGACTTCAGTCTGCTGCTGCTTTTTATTACATGAAAGAAATAAAAGTGAGATCGTGAGGATTTGAAAAGTCCTAAACATTGAGAAACCTTCCGTGGTTAAGCATGTAGACTCTCTTGGGAAACACTCTCGATGACATCATGTCAGGGTAGAGAAAGTGTTTCCGACGCGTGAAGAGATTCGTCATTGTAATCTGATTAAAGTTTGTTCGCAAGATCTCTCATAATGTATCCGACTGCGTACGGGACTGACTTCGGTCGAGATGCATTCATTTCCTGAGAGTGTTTGAACCCTAATTTATGTAACCATTCGTGAGTCAGGTTCATCGCTACCTGATTTGGCTTAAATCCTGAACGGTTAAGATACTTAGTGTTCATAAAGATCGTTTTGATTGATGGCATAGTGTAGCCAATTACAACGTTACTTTCTGAATACGTTTCAAGCACTAAATCCATTGCATTGTTCTTGCTTGGAGAAAGTTTCTCAGCACCTTCAAGAATTGCTTTGTAGATTTGAGCGTTAGTGTAACCGCCGTTATCGTGGAATTGTTTTTTGCCTTTAAATGTGTGGCCTAAAATTCTTCTTTTGAATTCGTCACTTGCAACGACTCTTTTGATCATATCAAAAGCCTGGAAAATCTTATCTTCCTGATCACGGTCGAAACCAGTCATACGTGCATTGATTTCGAAAGTTTGAGCTTGTACTGGAGCAGAGCTAGAAGATTCCAGTTGAGCATCTGATAGCTCGGCCATTCCGCCGCTACCGCTTCCACCTTTTCCGCACGATGCGAGAAAGAGGAACAGGAAAAGAAAAGAAAAAGTTCGAGTCATGAATACCTTCCTTAGTTTGTAAGAACGTGAACCTTGCGGCCGCATCCTTGAGACATTCTTTAGATGTGCATTCATGTTAAACATAAAGAAAAAGCATCATCAAGCCCTTGGATGAATTTCTTTTAGTGAAACTATAGTTATGACTGAGTCATGTAGACGCGTATGAATTATATAACAGTGCGACTGAATACAGCGTCAGTTGTGATTTGAAAATTTTGGAATGGGAGAATGAAGAAAGACGGGAAAAATAATCAGACATTTTTCCCGGTTTTGAAATGCAAAAAAAAAAATCAATGACGAATGAGCTCTTCTAATTCTTCCTTGTTTTTATTCATGACGGCCTTAACACCGTATCTTGCGAGGAGAAATTGAATTTTTGGCGGACTTGCAAAGTAAAGTTTAATTAAATTCTTTTTTACAAACTCTACCGGGCCAAACACTTTCCCAAGTTTCATGATAGCTCCTTGTGTTCCTGATAAATTCTAGGCATGTTAGGCGCTCGTAACAAGGGAACAGGCACTAAAGGAGACAGTTCATGTGCGCTTCTAAAGCAAAAAAAATTCTCACAGTAGATGATGATGAAGATATCAGAAGCTCTATCTGTGATCGCCTGGAGCTCGAAGGCTTTGAAACTGTCTGGGCCAAGAATGGACGTGTAGCGCTTGAATATATGAGAGCGACTAGGGATTTTGATTTACCTGATTTAATCCTGCTGGATTTCATGATGCCAATTATGAACGGTCAGGAATTCTGCAAAGAGAAAGCTAAACTTCCTCGTCTTTCACATATCCCTGTCGTCATGATGACGGCGAACGGAAATCTTGTGAACGTCATGGATAAGATCGATACGAATGCTGATGCCTATATGTCAAAGCCCATGGATGATACGACGATCGTGAACATGGTGAGGCACTTTCTTGATCGAATGCCTGATCATTCGCCCGAGTTGACTGAAACGGTAACTACCAACCCTCAGATACTGAATGAAACCCTTGGGATAAATCCCGAGGCCGTTTAAAAACGGATTGAACTTAAGCTCTTCCTGATTCATTTGAATTTCCTCAAGGAGTGCGATCTCTGCAACAGGTGTCCACTCCTTGTAGTTTCCCATCATCAGTATAAATTTCGCCCGTCCTATGTTTCCTCTGAGCTTTTCATCACGAGAACCATCAATGTTCTGAAAGTCTTCAGCCATCAGTTTGAAATAAACTTTTTTCCCATGAACTTCAAAAGGGGAAACAGCAAAGTAATCATTCCAGAAAAAATCATGATACTTTGTGAGAAATGGTCCAAAAGGTGTTTGCCAGGGATGCTTGAAACTTGCGAAGAGAAGATCCTGCTTGTCACTGAATCTGATAGCAACTCCCAGGACGTCTCTCCATTCTTTTTTTTTCCACCAGGCACTTGAAAATCTCATGATCGCATCTTTCGGGAAATACATTTCGTTAAGTTCTTTAACTTTGCATTTAGCAAGGATGCCAGTTGGGTGAAACATACGTGCGTTCCGGACAAAGCTTACGGTTCCCGTTAGAATCCCGAGCGGAAAACCACAAATGAATCCCAGTGAATCAGGAAGTTTATTTAGGGCGTGGATCATGTAAGTTTGGTACCTGTGTATCAAGTTTTTTAGATCGTTCTGCCGTTACATTCATCGCTAAGGCCTCTGCAGATAGTTTTACTTCTTCTATCAGGGCATGGTCTTTATCAAGTTCCAGATGACTTTCAGCATAGGAACCGAAGTAACCGATGTATCTTCCCATTTGACCGTAAATACTACTTGGAATGAGCATAATTTCATTCAGCCATGATGTGAGGGCATTTTTTAAATCGTCCACACCCATGGTATCGCCGTGAACAATGACTGAGAACACCCGGCCTTGTAGATGTCTTGGATAGTCCCATCCTTTAAGCTCCATCGCCTTGGCCTTGTCTGCATCTTTTCCGTCTGTAGATGTTGGGTCAGTATTTCCACCATCAGCACAAACGAGTCGATCAATCATCAGTTTCAAAGCACTCGGTGCCTGATGCCAGTAAACGGGGGTTATAATCATGATCCCGTGTGCTCGAACCCACATTGGATAAATTTCATTCATCCAGTCATTCGTTTGTGCCAATGAATTGTTGGGATAACAGGAACAAGGCCAGTGACAAAGAGGCATTGCAGTTGAAACACATCCTTTGCAGGGATAAATTATTTTGCCATATTCTGAAGTCATTAAAGACAAGTCCAGAATATCGACATCCATACCATCTTCTTTCAAAGCTTCTTCTGCTATTTTTACCAGACGGGATGTTTTTGAAATTTCACCTGGACAAGTATGATCATTCCTGTCGGAAGCTGCGATGAGAAGAATACGGGATTTCCCCAATGGATTTTCAAACTCTTTCTGTGCTTCATCAATCGCATTTTTTGCTGCGATCCATTCGACACTCAATTCATAGTCTGGATTTTTATACGAGGGACCGGCCTTCTGAGTGATCGGCGCTTTCCTTCCATCGCAATAAGCCTTCCATGCGATTTCTTCAAGCTCCTCAATTTGATCTCTGTGATTATTAAACCACGGATCTTTGTAAGCATTCGTAAAACGTTTTTTGAATTCAGCTCTTTCGAGTTTCCATTCAGTACCAGATTTTCTTGCCTTGAGTTCAAACATAAGGATCTCCTTCAGTGGGAATTGAAACTCTTTACTTGCAATTTCACTAAGCACTGCGCTTCATTCCTGACTTAATCTGATTTTATGTTTCCATTGTCTTCACTTTGTCTGGAAAATAATCGTTTTAGCAGGAGGAACCTATGCGCATAAAATTAAAGCCTCTCCATGAACAAGTGATCTTTATCACAGGGGCAACCAGCGGAATTGGTCTTGCGACACTACATCGCGCCGTTGAACAAGGTGCAAAGGTTTTTTTTACGGCCCGTAATGAAGAAGAACTTCAGAGATTACAGGATAAGATGAGAGGCGAAGGATATGAAACTGCTTACGCAGTGATTGATGTCGCGGAAATAGATCAGCTTCAAAGTGCAGTTGATCATTGTATCGCCACTTTCGGTAGAATTGATACGTTCATCAATAATGCCGGGATCTCCATATATAGTAAACTCATCGATACAACGATGGATGAGGCCAAAAGACTATTTGAGACAAATTTCTGGGGAGTTGTTAATGGTTGTAAGGTCGCCATCCCTGCGATGAAAGAAAGAGGCGGCTCAATCATTAACATTGGTAGTGTGCTTTCAAATGTATCGGTTCCTATTCAAGGTCTCTATTCTGCCTCAAAGCATGCCGTGAAAGGATATACGGATGCACTAAGAAGGGAAGTGATTGCCGATAAATTTCCCATTCAGGTCACTCTGATTATGCCTTCGGCGATTGATACTCCTTACACTGAACATGCCCGTTCACATATTGGTGAGCCTGTTCATCAATCACCAGT
>JBEIQF010000178.1:0-6758 GCA_040376635.1 Halobacteriovoraceae bacterium | reverse complement strand
CTCTTTGTGCTCGATATAGAAGCCTTCTGCTTTCTCTTTAGAAAGTTTAGCAAATTTAGCAGCAGCAATACGAAGACCGTTCTTCTCGAAGTGAGCAATGATGTTGCCCATATTGTTATCTAGAGTTGAGTTAGGTTTGATAATTGAAAATGTTTTTTCGATAGCCATTGTTAGCTCCTTATAAATTTATCTGTCTTACTTCTTTAATACTTCTGCCATCTTTTGTCCAAGCTCTGCTGGAGAACGTGCAATAGTAATTCCACATTCCTGCAATACCTTGAACTTAGCTTCAGCAGAATCGTCTTCGCCTGAGATGATTGCACCAGCATGACCCATACGCTTTCCTTTCGGAGCAGCTGCACCCGCGATGAAACTCACCACTGGTTTAGTCATATTTGCTTTGATCCATCTTGCAGCGTCAGTTTCAGCAGTACCACCGATCTCACCGATCATGATCACAGCTTTAGTCTCAGGATCTTTTTCGAACATCTCAAGACAGTCGATAAAGTTAGTTCCGTTAACCGGGTCACCACCGATACCTACGCAAGTTGATTGACCGATCTCACGCTGAGTAAGCTGGTAAACTGCTTCGTAAGTAAGAGTTCCTGAACGAGAGATTACTCCCACGTTACCGGGCATATGAATGTGGCCAGGCATGATTCCGATCTTACACTCACCCGGAGTGATAACACCCGGACAGTTTGGACCGATCAGGCGAGACTTTGAACCTTTAAGTGCAGCTTTCACTTTCACCATATCAAGAACAGGAATCCCTTCAGTGATACAGATGATAAGTGGAAGTTCAGCATCGATACACTCAATGATTGAATCAGCAGCAAAGGGAGGTGGAACGAAGATCATGGCAGCATTAGCACCAGTTTCCTGAACCGCTTCAAATGTTGTGTTGAAAACAGGGATACCTTCGTGAACTGTGCCGCCTTTACCAGGAGTCACACCACCAACTACGTTAGTACCGTAGTCACGTGATTGAAGAGTATGGAATGTACCTTGTTTACCAGTAAGACCAATAGTGATCAGACGAGTATTTCTGTTAATTAGAATAGCCATATTATTTAGCTCCCTTAGCAGCTTCTACTGCTTTCTTAGCAGCATCAGCGAGGTCATTTGCTGGAGTAATTTTAAGTCCTGACTCAGCAAGAATTTTCTTACCAAGAGCTACGTTAGTACCTTCAAGACGAACAACCAGAGGAACTTTAAGAGAAAGTTCTTTAGCAGCATCAACAACACCGTTTGCGATGATGTCACACTTCATGATTCCGCCGAAGATGTTAACGAGGATTGCTTTTACGTTCTGATCCTGAAGGATGATTGTGAAAGCTTTCTGAACTGTTTCTTTAGTAGCACCGCCGCCCACGTCAAGGAAGTTCGCCGGAGTACCGCCGTGAAGTTTAAGGATATCAAGTGTCGCCATCGCAAGACCTGCACCGTTAACTAGACAGCCGATGTTACCATCGAGAGAAATGTATGAAAGACCAAATTTACCAGCTTCAAGTTCTTGAGCTGATTCTTCTGTGATGTCTCTCATCGCTTCAATTTCCGGGTGGCGGAAAAGAGCGTTGTCATCGAAATTTAATTTACCATCAAGAGCAATAACATCACCCGACTTCGTCGTAACGAGTGGATTGATCTCTGCAATTGAACAGTCTTTTTCTACGTAAAGCTTGTAAAGGTTCTCGAAGAACGAAATAGCTTTTTTAAGAGGCTCGCCTTTAAGACCTAGAGCATATCCAAGCTTTCTTCCGTGAGCAGCTGTGAAGCCAGTCGATGGATCGATAAAAGCTTTGATAATTTTTTCAGGAGTGTCGTGAGCAACAGTCTCGATATCCATACCACCTTCAGTAGAAACCATGAAGGCCACTTTTCCAGTTGTACGATCAAGAACGATACCACAGTAGTACTCGTGATCGATATCACAACCCTGCTCGATAAGAACTTTGAGAACTTTCTTACCTTCAGGACCTGTCTGAGGAGTTACTAGTTGCATGCCAAGAATTTCTTTAGCAAGTTTTTCTACTTCTTCAAGAGAGCGAGCGAGTTTTACTCCACCACCCTTACCGCGACCACCAGCGTGGATCTGAGCTTTAACAACCCAAATCTTAGTGTCTAATTTTTTCGCGACTTCCACTGCCTCAGCTGGAGTGTTTGCTACTCCGCCTTTCAAGACCGCGATGTTAAACTGTCGCATCAGGTCTTTGGCCTGGTACTCATGCACATTCATAGGCTCTCCTTAAAAACTTCATTTGAATGAAACTCATTATAGGCATTTTGCAGGGTCTATCAACGAAAAGGTCTTGAAAAACGCGCAATTGAAAAGGCATGATGGAGGCGCGAGGTGTTATGAGCAAAAAATATTTTATTCTCCATCCATCAGTTTTCAAATTAGACGGTGGAGCGATGTTCGGAATTATTCCCAAACCACTATGGTCCAAGGCAATTCCCGCGGATGAACTGAACAGAATTCAGTTGAGTCTTCGTGTCATGCTCATTCAAACCAAAAATAAAAACATCCTCGTTGATACGGGAATCGGTGATTACCACGGCGATAAATTTGATGATCGCTTTGGAGTTGTCGGACCAAAGAACCCTTTAATCGAGACCTTAGAAAAGAATTTCAAGCTAAAACCTGAAAACATCACTGACCTGATTGTGTCTCACCTTCATTTCGATCACGTCGGCGGACTTGGTCATGATGATCAGGATCATCAAAGTATTTTTCCCAATGCAACGTTGCACATACACCGTCAACATTATGACTATGCCTTAAACCCGACGATGCGAGATACCGGTTCATTCCACTCTCAATATTTCAAACCGCTGGTAGAAAAAGCCGACAAGTTAGGCTTGGTTCATTGGTTAACCGGCGAAGAAGGCCTCATTATTAATGATGCAGGTGATGAAATTAAATTCAAATGTTCACACGGACACACTCCGTGGCTGGTTCATCCTTATGATGACAAATTTATTTATATGGCGGATCTCGTTCCAACGAGTGCGCACATTTCAGTCCCATGGGTCATGGGCTACGACATCAATCCGGGGCGCACGACAATTGATAAAGTCTCTTTCTATAAGTTCATCATTCAACATAATCTCACGATGATTTTTGAGCACGATATGAATGTCTGGGGAGCAAAAATTAAGCAGAAAAATGAAAGTGACTTTGAGGCATCAGAGAAATTTCCTGTTACTTCGATCGATCCTCAGAAACCTGAATTATCTTTTCACTGAGATCATTCTTGATGGCCGAGAAAGTTTTTTTCACGCGCTCTGAGTAGCTTGAAATGTCTTTATCTGTAGGCTTTTTCTTTTGCTGAAACTCTTCGATGAATTTCATGCTTTCAAGACCAATCCGCTTGGTGGACATCCTCACCATGAGCTCGTAATTACGCTTCTGAGAAGCACCCTTGGCCTCAGGATTCAGGTTTTTGAAATAGTTTTCGTTATCCACCACAAATGAAGTGAGAAATGATCCGTACGCTCGGGTGTATTTATCCACCATGGGTTTCAGGTTCTTATTAAAATCCCTTGCTCCGTCATTCAGAAAATCCAGGAAATGAGACTCAATATTAAGTGCTATCGCATTCAGCGTTTCGAGTTTCTGCTGAAGATCCTGCCAGAAAAGTTCATTCTGGCTTTCCTCTTTAATGCTGATTTCCATCTTCTTTTTGATGAGACGATCAAGAATGGTGTTGAACTCCGAAGCACCTTTTGAAAAGAGCACGACTTTCTGTCTGCCAATATAGTCTTCATCTGGAGCTGAGAATTTATTCATAACTTTCGCCACAAATCCATCCCACTCACAACCGGTAGCCTTGACGTCCATTTCATAGAGACCGGGAACAATTTTATTTCCATTCAGAAATTCAAATTTATTAAATTCAACAATATGACCAGAGAGTTTTCCCTCTGATCTGAAAAGAATCTTCTCATCCTGCACGGCCAGAAGTTTGTCTTTTAAAGACGAGAATGTCGCTTCAACTGAACACTTTTGAAAAGAAGTTGTCACAAGCCAGATATGACTATGATCATCCGGCAAATATTCTTTGAAAAAGATCTTTTTATTCCAGCCGTCGAACTTGTTTTCCTGATTGATTCTTTCATGAAGATTCACTGTCATTTTCGGAAGACGGTTAACTTCAAATTTCTCATGATTTTTGACGATGGATCCGAAAGCAAAAAAGAACATCATGAGAACAACAATTGATATGAATCCCCAAACAGGAAAAACAAAAGACTTCTTAGACTTTTCAGGAACAAACTCAGGTATTGCTGTATCAACGACAGGCTCTTCTTCTGGCATTGGAATAGGTGGCACATCTTCTTCTGGAACTGGAGGAAGATCTGGTATCTCCTCTTGAGCAATAACCGTTTTAGCGCTGAGAGCATGCTTCAAGGATACGCCCTCAGGAAGACCTTCGGCCCAGATTTTGACTTCACCTGAAATTTTCTTTTTATCGCGCAGAGTGATCAGATGCTCAAGCGAATACGGCCCTTCGTGTCCTGTCGGAAGCAGGATAAACCATTTCACAGAAGTCTTGTCAGTCCAGTCAAAATTTGACAACGTCATTTGAAACCAATTGAGGATTACAAAACATTTTATGACGAAGCCCTCTATCACTCAATCACAAAAACGTTTTCAGGAGTCTGTAGGAGCATTATTTTCAAAGGCCGACAGAATTCCCAAAAATACATGTCTTTTCCTGAAAAGTTCATCTGATATTGGCGTTATGAGAAACGGTGGAAGAAACGGAGCTCGCTTCGCACCTCAATCCTTCATCTCTACATTCAAGAAATTTGCTCAGAATCAAACCATGAACGAATTAGCTTTTTTTGACATTGAAGTCTCTTCTGTTGAAGAGGAAGAGTTCAATTTTCATGAAGCCCAGCTTAATGAATCACTTCGTATAGAAGCTGCCATGAAAGATCATCCTGGCTCGAAAGTTATCCATATCGGCGGCGGACATGATCACGTTTATCCATTATTAAAAGCTTCATCCGCAAAATATAAAAATGTCGTTGTCATTAACATCGATGCACATGCAGATACGAGAACTGATGAACACTTTCATTCAGGTACTCCCTTCCGTCAGTTTGCGAATGAGTTTCAGGGTCAGTTTCATCTTTTCCAGATTGGACTTCATCCGTTTGCAAACTCATTTTCCACTCTTACAGGACTTGAGAAAGGTAAGATGGAAGTTCTCTGGATGAAAGACGTGAATGAAGCAAACATAAGCTCACTCTTTAAGAAGATTGCGGCCGTTGTGAATGACGAAACACTCGTCGTTTTCAGCATCGATGCTGACGCTCTTTCCGGTAACGAAGTGCCGGGAGTAAGTGCCGTGAATCCGGCAGGACTAACAAGAGCTCAACTTCTCTCTATCTGGGCGCACTATTCGGCGCTCAAGAAGAACCATCTTCCGGTTATGGGAATCTATGAACTGAATCCGGTTTACGATTCGCTTGCGAGTGTAAGCATGAGAACGATGGCGAGTTTTGTGTTCGAGACATTCTAAAAAAAGACAAAAAAAAAGCCCACCAGAACTGATGGGCTTTTTTTTTTCGAGAGACATAAGGAGAAGCTAAAAAAATCCTTTCTTTAACTCCAACACACACACATCTTCTTTATAGCAAAGCACGTGCCAAATTCTTCATGAAGAATTAAGGTCCACTCCGCAAAACAATTCATGCACTTGATGCGTGGCTAGACAAGTCATAGAGTCAAGGCCATGACGCTTTTGAAAAAACAGCGTCAACACGATGACTATTATTTGAATAAACACTGAGCACACGAATCAGTTTTTGCTTCAAAAACCACACCGTACGCTGCATAATGCGACCAATTCAATACGCATTCGTTTTTAATACTTCAAAGGAGAAGTTAAATGTTCACACGTGCTTTTTTCACAACACTTATGGTTGCTTTCCTTGCTGTTGGTTGTGCTTCTAAAAAACCTGCTAATAACCAAGACGGTGCTGCTAACGGTGCTGACGGTTCAAACAACGGTCTTTCACTAGAACTTAACGGCGATTCTGATAACGGAAAAGCTGGTGGTCTTAAGACTGTATATTTCGGATTCGATTCTTCAAATCTTGAAGGCGATACAAAAGATGCTGTTAAAGCAAACGCTGATTACCTAAAAGCTAACGCTAACGTTGACGTTCAAGTTGAAGGCCACTGTGATGAGCGCGGCGGTCGTCAGTATAACCTTGCTCTAGGTGAGCGTCGTGCTAAAGCTGTTCGTGATTACCTAGTTGCTCTTGGTGTTGAATCTAAGCGTATCTCTACAATCTCTTACGGTAACGAGCGTCCAAAAGCTGAAGGCAATGATGAATCAGCATGGTCTCAAAACCGTCGTGCTAACTTCGTTGTAACTGCGAAGTAATTAGCAATTGATGAGAGTTTCTCTCCTACTTGTTCTATTCATTTTGGGTGCGTGTGGTTTAGCGACCACACGCCCTAAAGTTGAAATGAGTCTCGCCCAGGCCGCATTTCTGGCCGCAAAAGAAGCAGGCGCAGACATTCACGCTTCCAATACATTCCGAAAGGCCGAAGATTTTTATCTGAAAGCGAAGTCAGCTTACAGACGTAAGTACTTCAATAAAGCTCAGGAATACGCCCTCCTTTCCAAAAAATATTCAGAACAGGCCGAATATCAGGCCGTCCGTAAAAAAGCCCTCGAAGGTAATGCGGAATAAAAATAAATCCTGTAATATTTAATACATCATTCACATGAGGT
>JBEIQF010000352.1:0-3420 GCA_040376635.1 Halobacteriovoraceae bacterium | reverse complement strand
TCTTGCTGCAATTGCCTTGTGGATTGCTGCTCCTGAATACAAAACGCTGAATGTAGGACTCACTGTCTTTGCTTTCGCTCTGGCATTCCTCCTCATGTTCATTAAGTTTGAAGAGATCAAGATTTTTGTCCGAAGTAAGTATTTTGAGAAAGTTCTCTTCCACACGATCAATATCATTCTTGTGATGTCGATTGTTGGTGTAATTAATTACCTCGGTAACAGAAATTATAAAGAGTTCGATCTCACAAAAGAGAAGCGCAATAGCCTTACAGATCAGACCGCAAAAGTTGTTGAGATGGTGAAAGAGCCGCTCAAAATGACAGTGTTCGCGAAAAGAGAAGAGTGGGGCCCGATGCTCAATCTTCTGAAACTTTATGAAGCGAAAAATCTCAATATCAAATTAGAGGCCGTTGATACAGATCTTCGTCCTGATCTCGTGAAAGCAAAAGGGATCACACAGAATGGCACAGTCATCCTGAATTACGGCGAGAAAGAATCATCATTCCCGATCATTGATGAGCTCTCAGTTACAAACGCACTTCTCAAGGTTCTTCGCACTGATAAAGTTGTCCTGTATTTCGTCACAGGTCACCAGGAACTTAGCTGCCAGGAAACTACTCCGGAAGGCATCTCGGTCATCTGTGAAAGACTGCGCTCACAAAATTACGAAATTCGTGAACTTGATCTTTCAAAAACGAATGCTGTACCTGCTGATGCAACGGCAGTGTTTGTCCTCGGCCCAATCTCTGGCTTCCTGAAGCAGGAAGTGGAACTTCTCCAAAATTACATCACTCGCGGAGGAAGCTTCTATCTTGCGCTCGCTCCAGCATTCAAAGCTGAGATTTATGACAATCTCATAAGCTTAGTTCGTCCTTTTGGACTTACTCTTGGTAAAGATGTTGTCGTAGATCGTATGTCGACTGTGCAGGGGACTGAGGCCACGATTCCTATCGTGAGTAAGTATGAAAACAAGCATCCCATCACTGAAGGGTTTGAACAACGTACGATTTTCCCACTGAGTTCTTCAGTGAGTATTCTCCCTGAAAAAGACCTCGCTGTGATTCTCGCCATGACGTCACCTTTCCCCGGTAGCTGGGCCGAAACAAATCTTAAAGGCATTACAGAAGGGAAGGCAGCGTTCGAGGAAAATTCAGATATCAAAGGACCAATTGGTCTCATTGGTGTCTCTGAAGGAACAGGCAGCTCTACAACAAGAGTCACTCTACTTGGTTCAAGCTCATTCCTTGTGAATGCGTATCAGTCCCAGGGTGGAAATACGACTCTCTTCCTCAATACAGTTTCATGGATGGTTAATGACGAAGGGATTATCTCTTTCAACCGTCCGGGCCTTGAAGAGTTTCCGGTTATCCTGAGTGCTCAGCATCTACACATGATCTTTGTCATTTCGATTCTTCTTGTTCCTATCATATTCTTCGGCTCTGCCATCTTCATCTACAGAAGAAGATGTCTTCTATGAAAAAGAATCTGGGATTACTCGGAATTTTTATTCTTCTCCTCGGGCTTACTTATATTTTCCAGGAGAAGAGAACAGAGAAGGAATATCACGAGGCATTGACGAAAGATCGTCTCGTCACGGGTGAAGTGTCTCATCTTAAAATTCCGAATGCTGATGCTGTTAAAAAAAACGGCAGCTGGTGGCAAGGCAATCAACTTCTCTCGCACAATACATTTAAATTGATTGAGAAAAAACTCTCAGAAATTAAAAAGATCAAATCGATTCAGGGTGAGTGGAAAACATTCTTTCCTAACCCATTTACTTTTGAGATCAATCACGTTCCGTGGACGATTGGAGATATGTCTCTTGATAAGCAGGGGTTTTACATCGCTGAAGGGAAGAACATTTATCTCGCCGTGATCGAAGGTGATACAACTGAACTCACAGATGATGAAAAAGAAATTGAGACGATTAAACTCAATGAACTTGTCAGTGCTTTATCCAAATCGCCTGAAGAGTTAAAAGAAATTCAGTTATTCCGTTTTTATCCTGATATTCCGATGAGTCGCATCCTGATCACAGTCGAAGGAAACCTTCCTTTTGAACTTGATCTCGATAAGAACACGACACTTCCTCCGCCGATTAAGGGGATTGCTGTTCATAAAGATTTGAGAGGGAAATTCTTCTCTCTACTTACTCAAATGAACATGAAGGAAGAGGTTCCTTACTCTGAAAAACTTAAATTCAAAAAGCTTGGCGAAGTTAAGTTCATGAGTGAGAAAAAGTCTGTCTTGTGGGAACTCTGGATCAAGAGTGATCAATCCGCTGACGCCATCATCATCGACCCCGCTCAAAAAAGAGCGTTCAACATGGTCGGTGGAACTCTCAAGTTATTCTTTGTCCGCAATCAGGACTATTGGGATAAGAAAGTCATTCCTACCGAGTATTTTAAGAATTTCACGAGACTCAATTCGACTTTCACTCAAGGTGCGAAAAGTGCTGTTGTGACTATCCTTAACCGCGAGCCCCTGGGCTTTGAAGTTAAAGGCTATAAGGTCGAGCAGACCAGAATGGAACAATTAATCCAGTTCCTCTTTAATCTTGGCCCGAAAGACCAGGCGGAAAGAGTGTCACTTCTCTCGAGCAGTGAAAAGAAACAGGTTCTTTCTGAAGAACATCTGCGTGTCGATATCCTGGATCAGGAACTCCTTCTCTGGAGAAAAAAAGAAGAATTGATAGTCGTCAATCTCACTCAGGGATTCAAGGCCCATTTCAATCTCGTGGATGAAAATTTTCACGGCCGTTTTGAAGATGTGCTAAAGTAGAGCTAGATGAAGACGTTCTCGCAAATGATCGAAACATATATTATGGTGCTTGTGCATCCCTTTAGGATTCACCAGCAGTTTCGTCATGCTCTTCCGATCCCGAATCACGATGGCCATCTTTACCAGCCGCTGACTCTCGCTGAATCAATCGGTATCTCATGGATCTTCGCGATTATTCGTGGTCTCGCTAAAATTATCATCATGAATTTTTTCCTGCAGTCGTTTATCCAGATGCAGTCGAAAAATTTCCCGTTTCTTGAAGAGCTTCTGACAAGTTCTGGTACGTCGACTTATTATTTCCTGCTTTTCTCGGCTGCTCTAGATTTGATTTTCTTTCCGATTGCGATGATTGTGATGACTGAAGTTTGGTCATGGGTGATCCGCAAATACGCGACGTGGTTGAATGAAAATTTACCCGCCGAAGAGATCGCTGATCAGATTACAACTCACGCTCTTTCATCAAATTTATTCTCAATTATTCCCTTTATCGGGGACATTATTCAGTCCGGCCTTTACTACTTTTTGCTCTATGCCGGGATTCGTTCAAACCTCGGCGCCTCTCGTTCATTAACCTGGGTTATCTTACTCACGCCTACGATTCTACTATTGATGTTTATGAGCCTCATGGCCTTCATAATA
>JBEIQF010000206.1:0-6215 GCA_040376635.1 Halobacteriovoraceae bacterium | reverse complement strand
CGCATCGAAGACGTTCGTGAAGTGCAGATTGAAGACTTACTTGGCCGCGATCAGGTTCCTCCAAGAGAAGATCTTCTGAAAGCATGCATTTTCAACAAAGTCGTGTGCGTAACTGGTGCAGGTGGATCAATCGGATCTGAGCTTTGCCGCCAGGTCGCTAATCTGGGCCCTTCAAAAATTCTTCTGATCGAGCAAAGTGAATTTGCTCTGTATGAAATCGAAAAAGAGCTTCATCTCAATTTTCCTCATATCAAAGTGAATTCTTATCTTCTTGATGTATGTAACGAAAAGAAGCTTGAAACGATTTTCACTGAAAACAAAGTTGAAACAGTTTATCACGCAGCCGCATACAAGCACGTGCCACTTGTTGAATACAATCCTGCGAGCGGAATCTTTAATAATGGACTGGGAACTTATTCAGCAGCTAAAGCTGCGATTAATGCCAAGGTGAAGAGTTTCATTCTTATCTCTACTGATAAAGCAGTTCGTCCTACAAACGTTATGGGCGCAAGTAAACGTCTCGCTGAGCTTGTTCTTCAATCGCTTACGGAAAAACATAAAGACATTATTTTCAGCATGGTGAGATTCGGTAACGTCCTCGGATCTTCCGGGTCAGTTGTGCCACTCTTCCGCGAACAAATCAAGCGAGGTGGTCCAGTTACTGTCACTCATCCGGATATTATTCGTTACTTCATGACTATTCCTGAAGCTTCTCTTCTCGTGATCCAGGCCGGTTCAATGGCGAAGGGTGGGGAAGTGTTCGTGCTTGATATGGGTGAGCCAGTTAAGATTTACGATCTAGCTCAACGTATGATCCGCCTAAGTGGATTTGAAGTGAGATCGGCCGACACACCTGATGGGGATATCGAAATTCAATTTACCGGATTAAGACCTGGTGAAAAGCTTTTTGAAGAACTTCTGATTGGTGAAAATGTGCTTCCAACCTCCCATCCTTCAATCATGATGGCGAAAGAGAACTTCCTTACGCTCGAAGAGCTGAACGCAAAAATTGATCAACTTGTGAAAGTTTGCCTTTCTGATACACATGGCGTGGAACACAGAGAGATTAAGCTAGCTCTCCAGGATATCGTTAAAGAGTACGTGCCTCAGTTCTAAATTGATAAATCTCTCCAATATCATCTCTAATCGTAGTCTCTTCCCTTGAGATAATAGTAGCTTAAAGCCTTGTTTGACAGCTGTAGCTAATTAGCTACAATGACAAAGGATGAGCTTTGAAGATCAAGATCTATGCAAATAAATTTGGATATTCGCCATTTGAAATATGGTTGAAAAGCCTAGGCGATAAGAAATTAATCGCTCGAATTTTAGTCCGATTGGACAGGTTGGAACATGGCAATTTTGGCGACCACAAGATTCTTGAACAAGGAGTTTGGGAACTTCGATTTATGTTTGGTTCAGGTCTGAGGATTTATTTTGCAAAGCTTGATGGCGAGATAGTTCTTTTGCTTATTGGCGGAACAAAGAGTTCTCAAAGAAAAGACATTCATAAGGCCATTATATACTTAAAAGATTATCAGGAAAATTTAGATGAAACCTAAAATGCACAATCAATTATTAAATGAAATTTTGGCCAACGATATGGAGCAACAGCTTGAATATCTTAGGGCTGCTTTTGAGGAAAATTACGATTGCCCTGAAGCGATATTATCAGCGATACGTAATGTCGCCGAGGTAAGAGGTATTGCTCATTTAGCTGAGGCATCTGATTTGAATCGTGAAAATTTATATAGAGTATTATCGGGTAATACTTATCCAAGGATTGATACTTTCTTTAAGATTATCAATGCACTAGGATTGCGCCTTACTGTTGAAAATAAGGATGAAGCGAGCTAAAGACAAGCAGGATGTAATCCTGTTTTCTCAACAAACGTCTTCTTCTTGAAATCCATCTGATAATTCGAGCTCCATTCCATACAAGTAATCGCAGCACCAATCTGCGTCTTTGGGCTCTCTACACTTGCCGGAACTTCTTCAATCTTATGAAGACAAATTTTAAAATCGAGACTCGCTACGCGTGCTGTAATGATCCCATTTTTCTCTTCCCAAAATGATGGAGTAGGGAAGTCACTGGCATAAATCTTATTACCGCGAAGATTTGAAATCTTGCCGGCCCAAGTTCCATAACCATCAGTCACAGTTGGATTGTCATTCACGTAGTATGAGTTTCTCGGGATCGTGAAGCCTCTCATCTCATCGTAGCCGGCCTTATCATTTGACCAGTAGATAGGATCTTTATCCGAAGCCGAATCTAGTTCCCAACCAACGTGTTTGAACGGCTGCCCTTGTTTTCCAAAGAACTCACGAGACGCCATTCTCACATCACCAAGATTAGACGTCTGGAAGAGACATCCTTTGATATATTGAACGAATGCGTATTTTTTTAAATGAGACATGCTAGTCGTCTCAATTTCAGCGGCCATGCTATTGCCGGCCATTCGATCTTTCGGACTGTTCCATTTATCAACGAAAAGCTTCATTGATTTCACTTCACAATCACCAGAAGCACATTCCGGATTGATCCAGGTCTTCACTGTCGGAGCGGAAATTGCAACTTGCGAACTGAGAACTAAACCGATCATCATAAGTTTTTTCATTGGCAGAATCCTGGTGTGAGTTCTAGGTCGCGATTGTAAATCTTCTGAATACATTCAACCTGGCATTTCAAATATGTTTTGCCTTTAAAACAAACTGCTTCATCAGCTGTCAGACCATCTTGCCAGATATCCCCACAACCTGAGAGCTTGCCATTTTTCTTCGACATCGCGAGGCAGTTCACTTCTTCAGTATCAATAGCACTCACCATGTGAATCCATGTTGGGCTCTTGAAATCATCACTTGTTAACTTTCTTGTTTTCTGAAGTTCAAGGAGAGCTTTCGTCTCAGCATCTAATTCTGGAAGTGCATTACAATCAGAAGCGTATTCAACATTCTTCATAATCTGGTATCCAGCACGGAACTGCAGATACTCAAAACTCATTTTTATATTCGGTTTATTCATGAGCACAGCGAGATCTGCGATGTATTCTCTCCATGCTACTGAGTACCAGTTGTATTGAGTGTAACTATCAAGAAATTTTCCATCTACGTTCATTCCAACGTGACGTGCGCACTTTTGGCCTTCGGGCCAAGGATCTGTTTGTGCAAAGGATTGGAGGGACACCAAGGCCAGCAACAACAAAATGAATTTTTTCATGGGGCAGTTTTTAACACAGGTTAAAATCCAGTTGGGTAAAACGGAAATTTTTACTATGCTAGAGGATATGCGATACCTCTTACTTCTTTTAATCTTAGCTAGTTGTGCCTCTCCGAAAGAGGTCGTGCAAGGCTATGATGGGAATGAATTAGAGCAGATGATGGCAAAAATTCAGGGCCGCACTCCTCAAGAAACAATCAAGATTATGGGAACTCCGGCAGCTTACGGTCTTTGTAAGTCATGCGAGAAAGGCCTCTATCGCATGATCTATCCTGTTCGTGACATGACCAAGTTCTATCTTGGTGTGCAGATGAATACAGATGCGGAGATCGATTGCATCGTTCTTGAATTCCGTCCGAATTTCAAAATGCGCAAATACTATTTCGATCGCAAGTCTGGTTTATCAAAACAGAAAAATTGTAATCAGAAGGGTGGAGCGATCATGGAACTCAATCGCATTCTTGATGAACAAGACGCTGCAGAGATTGCGGCACAGGAAGCTGCTTTAGAAGAAGCCAAGAAAAAGAAAAGTAAGTAATAAATTTTACGAATTCAGTTAGAACCTAATAAATCCCAAAACATTTTGATTTGAACACTGGCACGAAATTTTCAATGAATGGAAATAGGGAAGGGCACGTTCAAGCTCCACGCTATGCCAGTTACTTGTTAGCTGTTGTACGCCTTTGGTGCCGAAAACACCTGGGCCCGTAGGTAACTACGGTCTCACCCTTCCCGATTTTGATTATAAAACAAATCACTACTCGAATCCATGTCAAAAAGGTGGGGGGTTGAATGACAAAACCAGTACTTATCAGATCTGAAATTCATCCTTATCACGTCACAACGAGAACCCTTAATAAGAGTTTTTTTTCGTTACCTATTTCTAGAGTTTGGGAAATCATGTTGGAGGAATTAAAAAATGCGTCGAAACAAAATGATCTTGCCGTTCATGCTTTTGTTCTTATGGGAAATCACTTTCATCTATTGTGTCATACTCCTAAGGGGAATCTAGATCAAATCATGATGAACTTTTTAAGAACGACTTCCAAACGAATGAATTCAAAATGGGATGGACCTTACAAGTGGAGCTTGATTGAATCGCAGACTCATTACTATCAGGTCTATCGTTACATCTTTCAGAATCCAGTTCGTATTGGTTTGTGTTCTCGAGTCGAAGATTATCCGTATTCCACTCTGAACAATGTACCGATTGCTTTGCACTCTTTTATACCGATGTCGTTTGCTGGTCGCGAAGGGGAACTCATTTGGTTAAATGAGAAGTACGAAAAAGATGATGAAGTCTTAATCAAACTTGGATTAAGGAAGCATCAGTTTGATGTCGCTGAAAGAAAACTAAAAGCTTTCAACAAACTGAGTTTGCCTAATAACTAAGTTCTCTCGTGAGATACATCGTGTACGCACAAGAATCAGCATTCACATCATCCGTAATTGTATACGTGCCGGTGAATTGATTGTTGTCACCAGGTCCTTGCGTGAAAATTCCATTCAGATTCAACGTTTTACAATTCCCGGAGACAAATGTTGTTCCAGGCAAATTATTACAAGTCCTGCTTGTTACATCGATTGTGAGATTTTGAGGCGAAGGCGGGAAAGTTCCAATTGTATGAGATTCGCGATTTGCTGAATTAGGGATGTAATTGAGAATCAAACTAAAGGCCGTGTTCTCTCCAAGTTCAAGTCTTGGATTAACTGTTGTAAGCAGACTGCATCGATTGTTGTTGTCGCGAATTTCATTAAATGTTCCGTTATAAATTCCACATGCTCCCGTCAGCATACCAAAACCTACTGTGCACGATCCATCATTGGTGCCATTCGCGAGAGTTGGAACGGCCACCGTTTCAACTAAAGCAAACGAAGATGGTGAATCAATCACTGAACCAATATTGTCACGAGTGGTGATCGTCATTGAAGCAGAGCCTGAAGTTGTTCTATCGGTGAGGAAACTCAGCTGACGAACATCATTCACTGCTTGAGGAAGAATGACAGTCATGGCCCTGCCAGAAGCTGCTACAGTTCCGGACAGAGTTTGTGGGGTGCCTTGAGTGAAATAGTTATCCTGATAGATCCCTGCGAGGGAGGTCGAAGTCTCATTCCAGCTGATCGTATAATTCACGATGGTTGGGTTGGTCGGATCGGGAGATGCTGTTGTCGCGAAGGAGCCTTGCAGACGGTATTGAAATGATTGGGCATGGACTGAAAACGCGAAAAAAAGCAGGAGCAGAACTCTCATATATCCCCCTTTCGTACTTGTAATTTTCCTCCTGATATTCGAAAATGTCCCCACTTTTTCATTCTTATTGGAGCTCAAAATGAAGCTAAGCATTATTGGCACTGGATATGTCGGACTTGTAACTGGAACTTGTTTCGCGGAGATGGGCCACGACGTAACGTGTATCGATATCGATGCAGCGAAAGTTGAGAGAATGAAAGCGGGCGAGTGTCCGATTTATGAGCCAGGTCTTGAGTCACTCATGGTGAATAACTACAAAGAAGGAAGACTTCACTTCTCAAATAATTACGACTCAGTCACAAAAGCTGAAGCAGTGTTTCTCGCAGTTGGTACTCCATCTTCGGATGACGGCCAGGCAGATCTTAAATACGTCTTCGCAGCTTGTGATTCAATCGCACCTTTTCTCAAAGACGGTTCAGTTGTTGTCGTTAAATCAACTGTTCCAGTTGGAACAGGAAACAAAGTTCGCGAGCACCTTAAATCAAAAACAAATAAAAAATTCTACGTTGTGAATAACCCTGAGTTCCTTAAAGAAGGTTCAGCTGTTGAAGACTTCATGAAGCCTGAAAGAATCATCATCGGTTCTCAGGAAGAAGCTTCTGCAGTGATCATTGAAGAGCTTTACGAGCCATTCAACCGTCAGGTGAAGCGTACGATTCGCATGTCAAACATCTCTGCTGAGATGACAAAATATGCTGCGAACTGTTTCCTTGCGACGAAGATTTCGTTCATGAACGAAGTTGCTCGTCT
>JBEIQF010000114.1:0-9518 GCA_040376635.1 Halobacteriovoraceae bacterium | reverse complement strand
CTCATGAAGTACGGAGTTGATTGGGTTGCGTTCGACATCCTCGCAGATGCGATCTCTGAAGTGAATATTACTTGTCCGGGATTACTTGTTGAAGTCAGCTACGCCTACAAGAAGAATCTTGCAGACGTAGTGATTGATATGATGTCTTAGAAAGTTTTTGTTCCGTCAGCTGCCACTTCGATATCTACAGACCAGCAGTCGTTTGAACGAATCGCTGGGAAGTATGAGTTACCATTGTAATGAGGATTCGGGAAGAATCCGTAAGTATCATAGGCTTGCTGTTCCTGCTGTGTTCCGGGTGCCCAGTTTTGGTTACCACGAACGTTTCTTATCTGGAGGAAGAATCCATCCGGATATTTCGAAGGATAGTTCACACCGTTGTGGTTTGAAAGATCAAGAACAGATGAACAATAGTTCGCACCGATAGTCATGTCACCAATCAGAAGTTCTGGATTCGAGTATGAAGTTACAACTCCATCATCATTC
Source organism: Halobacteriovoraceae bacterium (assembly GCA_040376635.1). Lineage (GTDB taxonomy): Bacteria > Bdellovibrionota > Bacteriovoracia > Bacteriovoracales > Bacteriovoracaceae > Peredibacter. The sequence goes on along the minus strand of JBEIQF010000114.1, from coordinate 9,032 downwards.
TTTGTTACACCAATAAGATAAAGATCAAGCTTCAATCTCGAATAACCTTTCATTGTCGACATATCTGGAACTCGCCCGTAACAAAGTGGGTTAGCCTGATTAGAATCCGGTTGAAGGTTTGCCTTAATACGAACTCTCATCTTCGAATCTGTGTAGAAGAACTTAAGTGCTTCATCAACACTTCTTAGAAGTGGTGAAGTGCGGTCATCACTGATTGTGTTATATGATCTTGGGTCATACCAAGAGATAGGATCAGCATTTTTAACAGGACTGAATCCTTTACCAACAACAGTCACAGTACCTTTACGAGTCTCATATGGAGTATAAGAAATTCCAGTAGGAGTCGTAGGTGCAGGGCAGTTCTGAATAGGTGGAACGTAAGGATATTTCACCTGCCAGTTCTTATCAGCATAGAATGATTGATAGTTTGGATACGGGTTTGTTGTTCCGCCAGTCGTGCCACCTGTTGAACCACCTGGGTAGTTAGAACAGTAAGAGCTGTATGAAGGATTCGTCTGACAAATTGAATAACCAGGACAGCTTGAACTCTGGTAGTAATTTGTAACGTTCGAACAATCATTTGAATTGTTACCTGTTGTAGAACCCGAAGTCGTTGAACCTGAACATCCATAACCAGTAGGGTTGTAGGTACAATATTGTGGGCATCCGTACGCAGCTGGATACTGTGTACAAGATTGTCCTAGATTGTTTGAAGAGCTACTTTTCTTTGTCTTAGATTCCTGACATCCGGTCACGAATGCCATTACAACGAATACAAAGATTAAAGACATATGTTTCATAAATTGGTCCTTTCTCCTTGAACCTTTCGGAATTAATCAAGAAAACTTGATAAGGTTCTTAAGGGTAGAGGTTAAGTTGCTGGAAACACGTGTATCCCTGACAGGATTTAAAAGATTTAAAAGACTTTTCTCCCTCTTCCGGCCTTGGCTAGAATAGACCCATATGAAAAGAAAAGATTTCTATCAGCTCTCACTCCCGCTTACGGAAAAGCTCTATCGTTTTGCCTATACTTTGATCCCAGATGATCTTCAGGCCGAACAACTCGTGATCGACTCCATCAATGCTTATCTTCTTAAAGAAAGAAAAAGCATTTTGAAGCGTGAAGTGAATATCGAAAGTAAAAAAGATACTCAGATCCTGAGACGTACTTATTTCAAATCGATCCTTAAATATCTATGTGAGATTGGCGTTCGTCGTTCAGTACAACTAACTGAGCATATGAAAGTCCTTCGTCCAAAAGAGTTTGCACCTTTCTATTCACTGGATCCGAAGGTTCGTTTCGTGATCAGCCTTCGTTATGAAGCGCAGTTTTCAGTGGAAGAAATTGAAGAGATCGTTCAGATGCCTCGTTATGAGGTGATTGAGAAAATTCACAACGGAAGATTTTTGCTCCTGAATGATTTGAATAAAGGAGTAACTGTCTAATGGAAAAAGCATACCAGAGTTACCAGAAAAAAATCGTTCCTTATCTCGATGGTTCACTTTCAAAAGATGAGAAGTCTGAGTTCGAAGCATTCGTTCTCACTCATCCTGAATTTGAAGAGCAGATCAATACAAAGAAAAATGAGATCGAACTTCTTCGCAATATGATTCCTCAGGTTCAACTTTCAAAAGAGTCAGCTGAATCACTTGAGAGCGAACTTCGCGCATCAGTTTTCAATCTTCTGAAAGAAGAGCCGAAGAGCATTTTTGATTCACTAAGAATTAAATGGGAAGAGTTCGTTAACCGTTAACGATTTCGAGAGTGAAGAACATGGCGAATTCGTCGTTCTTCTCCCAAAGTGTCTTAGGTGGATTGTGAAGCTGGTCGATATTCTTCACGATGTCTTCAAATAAATCCTGCACAGGTTGTTCATGAGTCCAGCGGATCATCTTGATCTGCTTCACGTTTCCTTCTTTGTCGTAAGAAACACGCGCAGTCATTGTGAGTCGGCCTTGAGTCTGAACTTTATAGTTCGGATGAGTTTTTTGAAACTTATCAAGGTTTTTTAGGATCGAGTTGATGTAGTTCACAGATGTTCTTTTTTGGAAGCCGTAGAACATCAATTCGTATTCATTCAATTCATCAGGATCAACACCTTCAGGAACTTCGATGCTCACGACAGCATCGCTGATTTTCTGAGTACCAGTCACCATGTCTGAAATCGAAAGACCACCAGAAGGAAAACCTTTCGAGATGTTTTTAAATTCCTGGCTCTTCAAGCTAATGGCGTTCATCGCTTTTGCTTTCGTAGGGAAGGCTTCCGGTCGTGTACCAGGACGCTGAACTTTTGGAGCTTGAGCTACCTGCGGAGTCGGGACTTGTGTGGCGCCACCAAGGTCAGAGAGGCTAACTTTTCCCTGTGGTCTGTTCTTCGCGCGGGCAGTTTGTTTTGCTCCGGTACCGGCATCAAGAATGGCCATGTCTGTTTTGAGGTTTGAGAGTTCCACTCCACGAGTTTTCACTTTGCGGATTTTTGGAAGTTCGATGGTATCGAGCTTGATTGGGGCCAGTTTGTTTTCAGCTGTTAATTGCGAGAAATCGAGCACCCCAAAATCAGGGAAGGCCTTGATACTAATAAAGAGGACGTGAAGGATCATGACTGCGGTAAAGATCGCAGGAAACATGAAGACACGTCTGGTAGACAATGCATTTTCCGACATGGGGCCGGACTCCTTTACTCCACTAAAAGCGTATCACTTTGTGACTTGAAGAATCAATCAAACAACGTAATACGGCAACATAAAACCATCCGAGTCGGACAGTCGGATAAATTTTCCCAACTTGACTCAAGTTACCCTAAAAAGAGACAATAACTCTGATTTTTAAGCCGTCGTAACAACAAGGATGTTGGATGCCCATGAAAAAATTACTCACTATATCGTCATCAAAAATCTACCTCGCGTGTGGTCTCGGACTACTTATGACTCTTGGAGCTTTTTGGCATCATCAGTCTAATCAAACGCAGTTAGATAGGATGAATATTTTGAACCAAGGTGTCGGCACTTGTTTCAACAGAATCCAGCAGACATTCACTGCAATGATGATCAAAGACATTCAGTCTCCGTACTTAAATCGCGGATTCATGGGTCTCTCTGATGAATGTCTTAACGAGACAATCAAAGGCATCAATCCATTCAGAAAAAATGTAGGAAAGGGTTACCAGACTCTGAACCAACTCATCTCTGAAGTTCACTGGTTCCACGAAAAAGTTTTGAAAATTCATTCTCCAATGCTTGCTGGTCAGAATCTAAATGCATCTCTTTCTCCGCTTTCTGATCGTTACGGCCGCATGGAAAATTTCAAGATCAATCTTGTTGATGAAATCGATGCAACTAATGCTCAGATCCGCGACATCCAGATGAATGATGAAATCCTCATGGGTGCTGGTCTTATCATTTTCATTCTTTCACTCAGCCTTCTTTCTCTTCAGGAATTCAACCGTCTTCAACTTCAGCGCGAAATTGAAAGAGAAGCTCTGAATTTCCTCAAAACTGGCCAGGCGAATGTTGGTGCCATCGTTGATCAACTTGTTGATCGCGCTCTCACTACTCAAGGCATGAACGTTACAGCTCAAATCTTCCGTGATTATCACGGTGACCTTCTTGAAAGATATGCAGGTAAAGCTCCAGTGAGAGAAACAACTCCTGTTGTCGCTGCACCTGAAATGAAAGAAGAAAAAACGACTGAAGAGCCAACGTACTCAGGTCATAAGACTTCTCTTAAAGAAGTTCTTCTTTCAATCCAGAACACTCAGCCGAAAGATTCGATTCACATGTCTGAAGTAAGAGACGTTCAATTGAATGTTCCTTACGAAGCTTTCGAACAAACAATCAATGCAGCTATCAATCAACTTGCAACTCGTCGTCAGGACAACAAGAAGATCATGATCGGTAACCAGATCCACTCTGATAAATCAGTCGTGAATCTCTTCCTTTCAGGCAGCATCTTCTCAGCTTCTGAACTTGAATTTGCTGAATCAAAAACTGCTTCAACTGACATCGACATGAATCTCGTCATCCTAAAAGAGATGGTCGCTGAATCAGGTGCTCAATGGCATCTTGAAAACAAAGTTGATCGCAACGGCACAATCACAGGTATGAACATCCGTTTCACAGTGAACCGCGCTCCGAAAGAAAAATCGAAGTTGGTATCAGTGATGAAAGGGAAGAAGAAAGATCTTACTCGCGAGTTAATGAACTAATTGAAAAATTCCACGCCACCTTCGGGTGGCTTTTTTTTTGCCTGGCAACACCGCTAGCGGTGCAATAGATTTTGTTGTGATTTAAAAATCAAGAATAAACGTCACAGGCCCATCATTCACAAGCGCCACTTTCATAAACGACCCAAACTTTCCTTCCTTAACTGTAAATCCACGATTGCGTAATTCACGATTAAAAAGAGCGTACTTCAGGCGAGCTTCCTGAGGAGGCATCGACTTTTCAAAAGAAGGTCTGTGGCCGCCAGTGCCGTCCCACGAGAGAGTGAATTGAGAGACTGAGAGGATTTCGCCTTTGACGGCACCGATATCGAGATTCATTTTGCCGTCAGCATCGTCGAAGATGCGGAGCTTGGTTACTTTATCAATGGATCGCACGAGAGCTTCTTCATCGTCTCCGGCCTCGAAACAAACGAGGAGTAGGAGACCACTGCCGATAGCACCGATCACTTCGTTTTCAACTGATACAGAGGCTTCCTGGACCCGCTGAACGACGATCTTCATGACTTTCTCGGACTCACGTGAAGTCTCATCGCATTTGTGATCGACTTTTGTACAAGGCTTAGAAGTTCTTCGTAGTTCACTTTGAAGTCTTTCGTTGTTTCGATGATCTTCTTGATGTCTTCAGAAGAAGGAACGTTCACGGCCTTCATGATTTTAGACATAGGAATATCGATCGCGTGATTCAGAAGGAACTGAACGAACAGGATCATGGATTCGTCAGCATGCAAACGCACGATGACGCGTTTCTGGTGAACGAGTTCCAGAGAGTAAAGCTTCAGGTCACCTTCGTGAGAAATCTTCACCTGCGTCTCACAAAGAGTGAGGTGAATGTCGCTCGGAACTGTGCCTTCAACGAACTCAATGAAGACGTCATTGTTATCAGGGTAAAGCGGACGCGTAGGTCTGTTCACAAGCTGGGCCTGGATCAGAGGATTAGCGAAGCTCACTTTCTGGCCAAAACGAACGTCATCCATCTTCCAGATGAGAGTTTGGAGAGTGCGCTCAAAATTTGAGAATCGAGAAAGAATTTCACACGCGTAACGAGGGAAAAGATCTTTTGTGATCTGATCAATGTGGTTATAAGCGCGCAGGATGTCCCTAGGTGATGCTTCAAGGAGCTGCTCTTCATTCATCTCAAGAATCTGGAAACCAGATTTAAGGTGCTGTGGAAGCGGTTCCGTTTCAGTTAAAAACTTAGGAACTAAAAACTTCGAGAGAGAACCTTTCACAAGGTTTGGTCCACCCGTGAAAGTTAAGTTCGTTACTTGTTTTCCAACCGGAGTTACAAAATAGTTACGAAGAATATTCGGGTTAAGACCAGGGATCTTAGGTAGAAGCTGGAAGTATGAACACTGAGTAGCACCGTAGTCTGAATAGATTGATCTGAACGTATCCATTGGATGAAGTTCAAGGTTCACATCAGAGTTACGGAAATCCACCACGAGGAAATAAGAGATGTCACGTTTAAGGCCGAGATTGAGGCCATTATCGCCGTTCTGTTTATCGTGAGGATGAAGTGTTTTGATTTCAAAAATCGTATCTAGAGGCACACACGAAGCGAGAAGGCCCTTGAAGTAAGAAGGGTGAGTGATGCGACTCTGGTCTTCACTTGCTGAGTGAATGAGCATGCCGTTCACAACTGCTTCCTGATAGAACTCAACACGGAATGAATCAGGGAAATCAAGATGGGCCATCGCTGGCGCTTCGTTCAGATGAGAAAGATAGAATGAACGAAGGTGTTCAGTGATCGAAGAGAACTGCGAGAAGTTTTCAAGATCAGCTGAAATACGGAAATAAGAGCAAAGCTGTTTGTCTGATTCAGTTTTGTTCTTCTTACGGAAAATATAAATGTATGAACCGAGCTCGCCTTTGCCTTTCACATTTTCAAGATCAAAGATCGCTTCAGTTTTAAGTTCACGAAGAACTGGTTCAAGTCTTTCACGAAGTGAAGGGACAAAAAGTTTTTTTGAAGAGAGAACGAATAGGTATCCGTTCGACTTCAGATACTTCACCTGCTCAAGAATCTGGGCCATGAGATAGTGCTGAGGATTGCTCTTAGGGAATTGGCAAAGGTTCAGGACAACACGGTCGTATGTCGACGTGTAGAACGGATTGCTGTTATCTTCGAGGAGCATGCCCTGAGAGGCACGAGTGTTCTTACGATTTCTAAAATGTCCGCCCATGATCTTGCAGATGTACTCAATCGGTTTTTCACCTTGAAAGTCTGCTTTAATCGCTAAGAAAGTAAGAAACTGGAGTTCGTTACAGATCTTGGCGAAAGTACCTGATACGAATTCAAGGCCCTTGAAGTCCGGACAAAGAACTTCATCCCAACGGAAATTGATATTGTTTTCCTGAGCAAGCCAGTGAGAAAGAGAAAGAGATTCAAGGTAATCACCGAAGAATTTACAGCTGATGATTCTTTCTTCTTCAAGGCTGCCAGTCGGAACAGTTTTGCCTTCGATCGTTTCAAGCCACAGCGGATAGTTGATCTGAAGTGAGTTGATGAAAAGACCAAGGCTCACGTGTGAGAGTGCGTGAGAATAAACTTTCTGTTGATCCTGAGCTACTTGTGTGCGGAAAGAAATCTGCTTGGTGATTTCAGTGATCGCAAGATCTTTTGAAACCAACATAAGTTCTTTCATCGCTTCTTTCATGCCTTCATGCGGACGGTACCAGCTATAAAGGTTACTCTCAAGAGCACGAGACTGAAGTTCAGACATCGAGCCTTTCTTGAAGACTTGAGAGAGGAAAGACGTAGGGTAGAGAAGAGCTTTATCAGTCAGCTCGATTCCACAGCGATCAAGTAAGCAAGAGATAAAACGAAGTTTTAAGAATGTAATCGTCGCTACACGGTTAGCGTAGATGTCGATGAATTCTGCGAGTTGTGGAAATTCATTCAGCTTTTCCGGAGTGATGACATTCCAGAAGCTTCCCAGGTCATCCATGTTCTCAAAGTGAAGACCACGAGTTTCAGCGTATGAAAGAAACTCGTTATAGAGACCAAGCTTGATTGTTTTCGGAAAGTCTTTTGTCTTGAAGAGCTCATTTTTCACGTCCATTTGAACGAGAGTCATGAGACGGTCAAACTTCACGACATTTTTTGACAGAAGTGAGTCGCCTTTCCAGCCTGGTACAAAACAGTGAAGAGGCGAGAAGCGATCATTGATTTCAGGCAAAGAAACTTTACGAGGCTGGTTGTTGAAAGTTGGAAACCGGCCGCGCGGTTTTTTTGTTTCAGAAGTTTCTTTTTGAGCAGGCGCAGGCGTTGAATCGATGGGCGATTCCATATCTTTGAAGAGCCATTGTTTTGCCTCAAATGTCTTCTTGCTCAAATTCAATCCTGATAAAGCAAACTTATTGAAATAACTAATTATTTGGGAGCCAAGATTCTCACTTATCGCACCGTTATTGTCATGAAAAAAGACGACGAAAAAAGTATTTTACTAAAGTTTTTATGTTCCTATCCGAAAAGCTTACAGATCGCTGTTTTCGTAAATAAAAAAACTTTTCAGGAGTTTAGATATGGATAAAAGCTTCAACGACCAAGAGCTTTCAGACATTATGAAAGAAATTGAAGCCTTAGAGGATGATTTCACCACTGTGGAAGACAAAGTTGCGTCTCCCGTGATGGAAGAACTCGCAAATTTAGATGAAACAGTCTCAGTTCCGGTGGAAACAGCGAAAGTTGTATCTTTAGATTCAAAGAGGGCCGCGCCAAAAGAAACTTCATCGAATTCAACGTCCATGAGTTTCAAAGTGCAGGGGAACCTGACACTGGATCTTAAATTTGAAATCGGCGGGAAGACCGTTGCTCTTGAAGTAACGGAATCAGGTCTTACGATCGAGATGGATGGTGGAATGAAATTCACTGTTCCTGTCACAGAAACTTCTGCTCTAAAAAAAGCCGTTTAAAAAATGTCCATTAAGATTCTAGGTGGTGTTGCCAGAGGTTTTCCTCTGGCCACTCCGCGCGCCGATACAACTAAACCCACATCCATCATGATCAAGCGAAAGTTATTCGACTGGCGTCAGCACATGGACGAATATTTATTCGTGGATCTTTGCGCGGGTTCAGGGGCCATGGGCCTTGAAGCTCTATCGCGTGGATCGCAGAATGTTTATCTGAATGATTCGATGAGAGGGGCCTTCCTTACTCTTAAAGATAACAAAGAAAAAATGCAGAACGCTTTTAAGTTTGATCCTTCAATGATCAAGGTGACTAACCTTGATGCCAAAACATGGATTTCAAAAGAGCTTAAATTTGAATTGCCTGAAACAGAAAACGTCATCCTTTTCTTCGATCCGCCCTATGAAAACCATGCCCTTTACTTTGATATCCTGAAACTCCTGAAGGAAGCAAACTTCCAGGGGGAGATCTGGGTTGAATCGGACCGTCTGAAAGGTCCGAAGCTCGACGCAGTCACCGGAGCATTCCATTCGGTTATTAAAACCGTGGAGCAAGGTGACCACTTTGTAGTCGTCGGCAAAGTAGTATAAGATTAAAGAAATACATTAATCTCCAAAGGACTTTCACTTGGAAAAGAAACGTGCGTTATACGCCGGTACTTTTGATCCATTTACCAACGGGCACCTCGACATTGTCCAGAGAGCGATTAAAATTTTCGATGAGATCATTGTTCTCGTAGCGGTTTCTCCGAATAAGAAACCTTTTATGTCTACTGAGCAAAGAGTGAATGTGCTGAAGAAGCTCTTCGCGCATGAACCAAAAGTAAAAGTTGAATCATGGAGTGGTCTCATTGTTGAGTACGCACGCCAGAATAAAATCGGATCGATCGTCAGAGGTCT
>JBEIQF010000264.1:0-4788 GCA_040376635.1 Halobacteriovoraceae bacterium | reverse complement strand
GTTTAAGTTGCTCAATCTCAGACGCTAATTGAGGGGCGTGAGTCGAATGAACGTCCATAACGAGATAACCGATTTCGTCATCTGTTGAAAGATATTGTCCTTCAATGTTCGCTCCAGCTTTTGAGATGATCGTGTTGATTTCTCCGAGAACACCTGGCTCGTTTCTATGAACGTTGAGGATTCGTGAAGTTCCTTTTTTGATCGGAAGATCTACATTCGGAAAATTCACTGCACCTGATGATGAACCAATTTTCAGGAAGCGACGGAAACTTTCTGCGACTTCCATACCAATTGCTTTTTGTGCTTCTTCCGTTGATCCACCGATGTGCGGAGTAAGGATGACGTTTGAAAGACCCTGAAGAGGAGAGACAAACTTCTCTTTGTTTGAAGCAGGCTCGACTGGAAATACGTCAACAGCACAACCAGCGATATGTTTTGATTTCAGTGCTTCTACAAGTGCTTCAATCACTACGACAGTTCCACGAGAAGCATTGATTAAGTAAGAACCTTTCTTCATCATGCTGAGTTCATTTGAACCAATCATGTTCATCGTCTCAGGAATTTCCGGAACGTGAAGAGTGACAAAATCAGAAGCTCCAAGAAGTTCTTCAAGAGTCTGAGTTGCTTTCGCATTCCCAAGGGGAAGTTTTTTTACAGCATCATAAAAGAGCACATTTAGTCCCATGCTTTCTGCAAGAATACTTACCTGGCTTCCAATGTGTCCGTAACCAACAATCCCGAGAGTCTTACCACGAACTTCTCGCGAACCTTCTGCAGACTTGATCCATTCACCCTGATGGGCCTTGCTGCTTCTGTCGCCAAGCTGACGAGAGAGAGCAATCATTTCTGCAATCACAAGTTCTGCAACTGAACGCGTGTTTGAATGAGGAGCATTGAAAACAGCGAGTCCGTTCTGGCGTGCACTCTTTAAATCAACCTGATTTGTGCCGATACAAAAACAGCCAATCGTCAGGGTATTTTGCGAGTGCGATAAAATTTTCTTCGTAATTTCAGTCTTAGATCTGATTCCCAGCGCGCAGTAATTCGGAAGAAGCTTGATCAGCTCATCTTCAGTCGGTGAATGCGACAACATATCGACGATATAGCCTTCTTTTTCGAGGACTTCTTTGGCGATTGGGTGGATATTTTCAACTAGGAGAATGCTTGGTTTATCGGAATTTTTCATAATACAATTCTAATGAAAAAATCTAAGTTTAGAATAACTTTTATTCGAGACACATAACGTTATGGATAATCAAAAATTGCGTGATTTTCTTCATCAGGAAATTCCTCTTGCTCAGTTCATGGGTATTGAGATCACGCATGCTGATGATTTGAGTGTTGAGATCACTGGACCGCTTGAACCAAGCCGCAATCATCTGGATACGGCCTTCGGGGGAAGTATCGGGGCAATCCTGATTTTATCCTGCTACACGTGGCTCTTTCACCGACTAATAGGCGCAGGTTTTCAGTGCCATGTTTTGATCAAGGAAGGCCACACGAATTACATTCACCCCGTCACAGAAAACCTCTCAGCGACCTGTACAGCTCCTCCGCAGGATGAGTACGATAAGTTCCTCGAAACATTTAAGAGAAAAGGAATGGCGAAAATAGAGCTCACTGCACGTCTGGGAACAGCAGCAGAATTTAAGGGAGTCTTTGTCGCTCAAAAGTCTAAACATGAATAACATTCAATCCATCATCAACAATCTTTTTGAAACTCATAAGAGTTGTCGAGATGGAGCACCAGCTACCTATATTCCTGAGCTCGCGAAAGCGAATCCCGATCACTTCGCCATTGTTGTAACAACTGCTGAAGGTGAAGTGTTCTCAGTAGGAAATACGGAAGTTGAATTCAGTATGCAATCAACCTCCAAGCCATTTTCCTACGGCATGATTCTCCAGGATATGGGGCGCGTGTTTGTTATGTCGAAAGTGGGAGTCGAACCTACGGGGGAAGCTTTCAATTCGATTGTTGAACTTGAAAAGAACACTCACAGACCATACAACCCGATGATTAACTCCGGTGCGATTGCGATCTCTAGTTTCATCAGTGGGGAAGCGGATATGATTAAGTTCTTTTCTGGTTTTGCCGGGAAGGAGCTCAAGATTGATCAGACGGTTTTTGAATCGGAAAAAAATACGGCCCACAGAAACAGATCCATCGCTCATCTCCTTCGTCACTTCGGTGTGATTGAGGGGAATATCGAAAACTCGCTCGATCTTTATTTCAAGCAATGCTCTTTCATGGTGAACACAAAAGATCTTTCCATGATGGCCGCAACCCTTGCGAATAAAGGCACACATCCTGTTACAAAAAAATCTGCACTAAAAGAGGAATTTGTCGGAGACGTCTTGAGTCTCATGTTCACCTGCGGGATGTATGATACATCAGGGAAATGGGCCTACTCTGTCGGCATTCCGGCCAAGAGTGGAGTAAGTGGCGCCATCTTCGGAGTTGTTCCGGGGAAGATGGGCATTGCCGTTTATTCACCATCAATTAATGATCATGGTCATTCTATACGCGGCCTGAAAGTTTTTCAGGATTTATCACGCGAACTCAATTTAAGTATTTTCAGAAAATAGAGGAATCAAAATGGAATTCAGAAGATTAAATGGATGTGGATTGCAAGTACCGGTTTTAAGTTTTGGTACAGCAACTTTCGGCGGTCAGGGTGAATTCTTCAAGCAGTGGGGAAGTACTGACGTCAAGGAAGCTAAACGCCTGATCGATCTCTGTCTTGATAACGGAATCAATTTTTTCGATACAGCAAACGGCTATTCTCGAGGCATGTCAGAAGAAATTCTTGGCGAGGTGATCAAGGAAAAGAGAAACGAAATTCTTCTCGCGACAAAATCAACTTTCCCAATGGGTGACAAACCAAATGAATACGGCTCATCAAGATATTCAGTGATCAAGGAATGTAACGATTCTTTGAGACGCATGAAAACTGATCACATCGATGTTTATTACATGCACGGCTTTGATGCTTTAACTCCGGTTGAAGAAACTCTTCGTGCTCTGGATGATCTTGTGACGGCCGGAAAAATCCGTTACATCGGTTGTTCAAACTTCTCGGGCTGGCAGCTCATGAAATCACTTTCAATCTCTGAAAAATACGGCTGGTCAAAATATGTGATCCAACAATCTTACTACTCGTTAGTTGGACGAGAATTTGAATGGGAACTCATGCCTCTTGGTATTGAAGAGAAAGTTTCGACTGTTGTGTGGTCTCCGATGGCGGGTGGAGCACTCTCAGGAAAAATCACGAGAAAAACTCCGGCAGCTCCGGGCACACGTTCGGCCGCAATGGATTTTGTTGTATCGTCAAAATCTGAACACCTTCACAATATCGTTGATGTCCTCCATGAAGTCGCGAATGAGTGTGGAAAAACTGTTCCACAAGTTGTTCTCAACTGGTGTTTGCAGCGTCCGACTGTAGCGAGTGTGATCGTAGGTGCCCGTAATGAAGAGCAATTAAAACAAAATTTCGGAGCTGTTGGATGGAAATTAACAGCGGAACAAGTGGCGAAGTTAGATTCGGTAAGTGACGTAAAAAAAACTTATCCTTACTGGCATCAGGATCAGTTTCCGCAGCTTGGACATCCGATTCGTTAATTTTTCCGTTGCGCATGTGTGATTAGTTTATAAAACTATTCAGTACACACATGGAGGTTTTATGGAAAACACTGAGACAGTAAAAAAATCTACTCGTAAACCAAACGCTGCGTTTATGAAAGAACTTACACCGTCAGCTGATCTTGCTGCTGTTATCGGCGACAAAGCAGTTGCTCGTACTGAAGCTGTTAAACTTGTTTGGGACTACATCAAGACTAATAATCTTCAGAACCCAGCTAACAAGAGAAACATCCTTGCTGATTCGAAACTTTCAAAAGTTTTCGGCAAAGAAGAAGTAACTATGTTTGAACTAACTGGTCTTCTTGGTAAGCACCTTAACTAATTTTCGAAAGAATAGTTAAAATAAGAAGGGCCCTTCTGGGCCCTTTTTTATTAGTTTTCTGAAGTTATTCATGACGGTTGGAAACTTTTTGTAGGTGATTCCGACTAACAAAATAGTTACCAGTAAAAACTCTTCCTTGAGACCGTATTCCCATTCAAACATAAGCTCCTCCGTGTATGTTGTGTGTTCTTCCTTGAACACAATATGCTTCATGATTCTTGAAGAATCGTGGAAGCACATTTTTCCTATTGGAGAAGAATATCTTTCAAACTCTCTTCATACTGACTCTTCACTGAACTATCAGCAAGCGAGAGCGCTTTCTTTGAACTCTCGATCGCATCATACTGCATGCGAGCGGCCTTCTGAGCGATGGCAAGGTTATGCCAAGCGATTGAAGAGTCGGGGTGCTTGATTGTAGCGGCCTTAAGATAAATCACGGCCTCAGCGAATTCCTGGCGGTTATAGTGAATATTCGCAAGACCTATGCGCGCACTTAAACTATCGGGCCAGCGATTGATGATGGAGCGGTACGATTCTTCCGCTTCAGTAATGCGACCTACGGCCTCTAAACCGGAAGCAGCACTCATGTGCTGAAGTTCTGATCCAGTAGCAGAAAGTTCACCAGGATTCAGAATCACAAGACCCCAGTATTTTCCGAGTGACCAGGTATGATCAAAAACTCCGAGATTCATGCGGAGATCTTTATAATTCCCGGAATTCAGGATGACGTCTTTTTCTTTTAAGTTATAACCTGTGACGAGAGCGTAGTGCCACTTAGGCATTTTCTCCAGAGCGAGATTCTGAAAGACAATCACAGGGTTGCCGC
>JBEIQF010000228.1:0-5779 GCA_040376635.1 Halobacteriovoraceae bacterium | reverse complement strand
GTATATTTTTCGAAACCCTCTACATTCAGGAACTCTTTAATCGAATCCACGTTAAGAGAGATTGCTTTATTTGCTTCCCCTTTCACGATTCTAAATCCAGCTTCAGTTAAGAGCTCTTTAAGTTTTTCAGTCATCCACTCCGGCGCCTGACCAACTTTCAGAGTGAGATTTTCAACTTTAGGACGAGTTTCTCTCCATGCGATGATATCTTTGTAAGTCATCATCGAAGGCTTGGGAGCACCAGATACGATGGAATATCTTTCGTTAAGTTTTTCACGCTCTAAATAAAGACGAACAATTTTTCTGAGATTCGTGCGGCTGCGTTTTGCCCAAAGAGTGTTGAGTTCATCATCAATCTTATTAAGACGTCCGCCAATCAGCTCAGACGCTTTAGATCTGTCGATCGAAGCGAGAGAGTAAGAAAGTTTGTTATGTTTAGCGTGTTTTTTGATCTGCACAGTTTCAAGAATCTGATCAACCGATTCCTGGAGTGACTGCTGAACTTCCTGCTTCACTGCTCCTGACCAAGGGAATGTTTGTGAAGAAGAAGTTTGCACATTGAGTTCTGATTTAACTTTTACTTCGAAGATACTTGCGAGGTTATTGCGTGCTTGTGCATCTGCTTGTGCATAAGATTTAGCTTCACCTGTTGCACAAAGCTCAGACGCTTCCGAACATGCTTCATAAGGAGCATAAATCCAGCCAGGAACTTCTTTTGAATTTTCTGAGAGTTCAGGTTTAGATTGAAAAAGGGCACAGCTACTTACAAGTAACAACAACAGTATGTTTTTCATTTGGAAAAATTCTCAGGCCTCCAGAGATCAAAGTCAACGAGTGTATTCCAAACTTTTTGACACACAGCTCTGTCTAATTGACGGGCCAGAAGAGAGGGCCTACTCTTTGGGGAGTAACTAGAGGTATTTCTGATCAAAAAGGAGCTCCTTTATGCAACACCAACTTCCCGAACTTCCTTACCCAAAAGAGGCCTTAGAGCCCAGCATTTCGGCCGAAACTCTGAATTATCACTACGGCAAACACCACAAGGCGTATGTAGATAAATTAAATGAGCTTATAAAAGGTACTAAATTTGAAAATATGGATCTTGAGTCCATTATCAAAAGCGCTGAGGGCCCAATATTTAACAACGCCGCTCAACACTGGAATCACTCTTTTTTCTGGAACTGTATGAAACCTGATGCCGGTGGAAAACCCACTGGTAAAATACTCGAACTCATCGACAAAAAATGGGGATCTTTCCAAAAATTCCAGGAGGAGTTTTCAAGTAAGGCCATTGCCAATTTTGGCTCTGGCTGGACATGGCTAATCTACGATGGAAGTGGATTAGAAATCCTCAACACTTCGAATGCAGAAAATCCTCTCAAACTTGGTAAAAAGGCCATTCTTACCCTCGATGTCTGGGAACATGCCTACTACATCGATTACCGCAATTCCCGCCCTGACTTTATCAAGGCCTTCTGGAACGTCCTAAATTGGGATTTTGTTGAGAAAAACCTGGGTCTTCCATCTGAGGCCAAAAATGTTCAATCTCGACCTACGTCAGAGGGCAAAGACCTCGGTGCCCAGGCCTAAAAACAGCCGTTTTCTTGACCAAACTTTGACTTTATTCTTTTCATGCCTCTGTTATAATCAGAGGCATGAAAAACTCTACCATTCTTGTTATCGAAGATGAGCAGGATATCCGCGATCTCATCAGTTTCCAGCTTAAAACCGAAGGCCATAACGTTCTTCTTACCGACAGTGTTGATAAAGCTATCACGATTGTTGAAAAGCCAGAACAGATTGACCTCTTCATCATCGACTGGATGTTACCTGGTGTGATGAGTGGACTTGAGTTCACAAAAAAACTTCGTGCTCAGAAAAAGTATGCTGAAACTCCGATCGTGATGATCACAGCACTCACTCAGCCTGACAATATCGTCGCTGCTCTTGATGCTGGTGCAGATGATTACATCACTAAACCTTTTGATTTGAACGTTCTTCAGGCACGTGTAAGAGTTCAACTTCGTAACCTCGATAAATCTGTCACAACGACGGACGACACTCTTGATTACGGTCTTATGAAAATCGAAATTACTAAATGTCGTGTGATTGTTGAAAAGGATGAAGTTCAACTTACATCGACTGAATTTAAAATCCTTTCTATGCTCGCCCAGAAGCCAGGACATGTATTTACCCGTGAACAGTTTATCAATAACATTCAGGGTGAGAACATTTTTGTCACTGGCCGTACAATCGACACACACATCGCAGGCCTTCGTAAAAAAATCGGCCCTGCTGCTAACATGATTGAAACTATCCGAGGAATTGGCTATCGATTCAAAGATGTCATCTAAGGCCGTTTATCCCTGGTTTTTCTTTTACAGAATTGCCAGGATGACCTTAGTCGTATTCCTTCCGACTCTTTTCCTGATTTTATTTCTTTACCGTTCCTCGTATCGCTCAGGACTAGTTTCGCAGATGAGTGCTCAGATCGAAGAAGATCTGAGACTGATGAAACATACCCTCATTCGTTCAAACATCGACTGGGAACAGTGGTGTAACTCACTTCCTCCTCTTAAAGATGCTCACTACACTCTTGTTAAAAGAAACGGGACGATTGTCTGTGATAGTTTTGACCACAAATTAAAAGGCCAGCTTCTGGAAGACTTAAGTGAAGTCGAAGAATCTCATGCGGGCAAATTTGCAACTCAGTTAAGAAAGAGTACGATTTTCGGAACACAAGCAGTCTTCGCCAGTATGAGACTTGGTGAAGACCTCATGATCAGAAAGGTTATTCCCATTTCTTCTCTCAGAGATAACATGGATCGTTTTGACCGCGTGTTGTTCCTGAGAATTGTTCCTTTCGCTCTTATCAGTTACTTTGTTTTCATTTTCCTCTTTTACCGTTCTACAAAACCTCTGGGAGTCATCCTCTCAAAAGTTGAAAAGTTCAAAGACGATATTCCTTTCAATAAAAGCTTAGAACTTCTTTATGAAAGAGATGAATGGGGTTCAATCGAAGAAGCACTCAACAAAGCTGATCTTCGTCTCCAGCACCAGATCCTTGAAGTGCAGATGGAAAATGAAAAGAACACTGCGATTCTTGAATCCATTAACGATGACATTATTGCTATTGATCGTTATGAATCGATTCTTTTCTTTAACAGTAAGTTTGAAAACGATTTCATGAAAGTTCGTGAAGGTCAGGAAATTAACCGTAAGATCTGGCATATCTTTTCAGACGAAGTATTGGCCGCTTTCCGCTCAGTGCTTTCGCAGGGTGAACCTTCTTCACTTAAGGCCATGAATTTTCCGCAGAGTCATAATCCGAATCGTTTCTTCGATCTTACGATTACTCCCCTCAAGTCTGCCAACGGCGATGTAAACGGCGCACTTGGTGTTTTCTATGACGTGACTGAATTCAAGCTGACCGAACAAATGCGTGTGGACTTCGTAGCAAACGTTTCTCACGAAATCAGGACTCCTCTTACATCAATCAAAGGTTTTACTCAGATTCTTCAGGGGCAATCTACAAAAGTTGATGCTTCCCTCCATCCTTTCCTTGATAAGATCGTAGGAAATACTGAAAGAATGATCTCGCTGTTTAATGATCTCTTGAACCTCTCAGTGATTGAATCGCGAAACTATCTTCGCTCTGAGGAATTTGCCCTTCCGGATATTGTTGATGGAGTTGAAGGCAACATCATCGCAAGTTACCCTGATAAAAAAGTGAAGTTTAACAACAACCTTCAGCTTGAATATCTTCTCGGTGATTTCCGTCTTATTGAACAGGTGATCCTGAACCTTTCAGATAATGCCTGTAAGTATGCCGGAGATGAAGTGACGATCTCCATCTCAAGCTTTCAGAAAGACAAATTCGCTTACGTGACGATCCAGGATAACGGGCCCGGAATTTCCAAAGAACATCTTTCAAGAATTTTTGAGCGTTTCTACCGTGTGGATGCTTCCCGCGAAAGCTTGCGTGGTACTGGTCTTGGCCTTGCGATCGTAAAACAGATTGTTTCAAAGCATAAAGGAAGAATCTGGGCAGAGAGTGAAGGTCTTGGGACTGGAACGAAATTTGTCATCGAACTTCCGTTAGAATAGATACTCTATTTCTAAACCATAAGTTTCTTTCTCGTAACTAAATAACAACTGGTCTCTTGAATCATATCTTTGTTTGTCGTACTTAAGAATCGCACGCCAGTTCTTACCAATATTTTTAATTAATCTTGCTGACGGATTTACCAACGTTTCAATCCCTCGAAAATTTCTTAAGTTAACCGGATCCACTCTAGTCACCCCAAGACCGATAATCGGCGTAACGTATTCACGAAAACGTGACAGGATGTAATCTGCACGGACGGTGAAAGCGTTTGTATCAAAACTGTCATTCTCTACTCTGGATCTGTCCACAGAAGTATAAAAAAGCATTGTATCAAGAGAGAATGCAACGACCTGTTCAAACGATAAGCTGAATGTTTTTGAATCTGAGAAATCACTGGAACTATCAAACCTTCTCCAACGAAGTCTAAGGACCGACTCCCCTCTATCCCAGAAACTGAAACGTTGCCCGATCATAAAGGCCAGAGAGTTTGAATTATACTGAAGTTTTTTCTTTTGGTTGATATCACGTTTAACTTCATTGTAATCCACATCAAAAAGCGTCGCCGCTGGTCTTCCCATGAGATCATGCTCATAAGCCGTGCGAATGGCACCTGAATAGATACGGTTATCATTTCGATGAATTTCGGGAACTCGGTTAAAGTAATACGTATTATTGAATCTTACTTCCGGCGAAACACTGAAGTAATCATGGTGATAGAAAGTGTATCGCCCATAAATATCTGTTCTTGTAAATTGGGACTGACGCTTGGATTTATCAATGAACGTTTCATTTGGAGAAAAGATAACGTTTGAGTCATATCCAAATTCTTGTGAAGCTTTCAGGAAATACGGTGGACGCATGACAGGTCGTCCGTTACGAAGCTGGAACAAAAGAAGATCATAACGACGCTGGATGCTCGCAATCTTTTCTTTGATAATGGGTGCAAGATTAGATTTCTGATCGACCTTGAGTGCTTTCTCATACGCAGGGATCACGTGATTTTCCATCACCCTGAACTCATCCGGATGATCAATAGCTTTCTCATAATACATGTCAGCGATTTGCATTTCAGAAGCTTGTTTTACCTCGGCTGCTTCCTCTGGAGGAAGCTTTTCAACAAGCTTGAAAAACTTATGAGCTTTTTTATGATCCTTGATCTCTTTAGAAATGAAAGCGATGTAATAAAGGGAAACGCCACGTTTGTATTTGCGTTTATAGGATTTCGCAAACTGTGCACGAGCACGTTTCATATTTTCATTTGCATACAACGCCTGGCCGAATTCGTAGTTCAAGTCAGGTGAATCAAAACCAAGCTTGATGGCCTTATCAAAACTCGATATGGCCTTTGGGAAATCATTAAGACGATTGGCAACCACACCCTGCCAGTAATAAAGGACTCCAAAAAGTTCTTCCGTATCATCTGAAGATTTAAGGACGCTCTCAACAGTCGTCAATTCCTCATCAGTGGCCTCATATCTGCCTTCTGAATAAAGTTGATTTGCTTTCTTGAATACAGGTTTAAGGGAAGCATTAGAAATGCCTGAAGCCGGTTCCTGCGCAAAACACAGAGACCGGCCGGCTATTAAGATCATGACAAAAAATAACTTAAGTAACATCTTCTTCCTTGAAGATTTCTGGATCGCTCTATTCTAAATCAGTTAAGGATATCAT
>JBEIQF010000442.1:0-2492 GCA_040376635.1 Halobacteriovoraceae bacterium | reverse complement strand
CAAAGGATTTCATAATCTCCGATGGACTCATGATCAATCTGAATCCCCTGATCTGCAAAACGCGCCTTACAAAACGACAACGTCTGTTCCACGATATCTTTTGTCGACGCCTGAATAATCGGGTCATGACTTGTATCGCGGGAAAAGTGACGAAGGTTTGAAATAACTTTCGAGATTCGCTGAAGAGCTTCATTAATATCATCCAGGCGACCCGACGCTGTCTTATCTGAAATCAAAGAACGCTTCAGGATATCAGACTGAAGTTGAATCACTGCGAGCGGATTATTAATCTCGTGGGCCATTCCGCCGGCCATCTCACCCAAAGAAGCAAGCTTCGATGAATTCGTTAACATCACCTTATACTGCATCTGCATTTTGTAATAAGCATTCTCAAACATGATTGATTCAATCACCGCCGCCGTTGAAAACGTCATGAATGAGAAAATGCAACAACAAGCAATGAAGAAACCGATGATGAGCATATCAGGCTTATCAACTGCCCACGCATAGTCGAGCATATGAAGACTATAAACAACTCCCGAACCAATGAAGCATTTTGTGACAAAAGAAGGTTTCTCTTTATCCACGAAGAATTCGTAATAGCCGGTTTCAAACATCGGGTACGTAGCACCAAGGAGTGCCGGAAGAACCATCCAATTCACATCAATCTTCCAAAAATACAAAAGATTCGTCAGAAGTAGTCCAAAAAGATAGATCATGAAATAACGGTTTGAAGGAAAACGCTTTTTACGCTGAATAAGCGAAATGAGTTTCACACATGCGAGCAGGCCAAAAAAAACTGTTGATGCAGTCAATGCACGCCAGATGTAATCTTTATCTGCGGCAAGACCCTGAAGCAACAACGTTCCCAGAAAAAAAATGTAGGCCGTCATCTGGATCTGATATAACTTTTGTCCTGTCCTACGCCATAGGACCAGTGAGTAGATCAAATTGATGATAATGAAACTGCCGTAGATAGGGACTAACCAATTTAAACTCATGACTTAATTAAACTTTAGATGTGGCCGTGGATCAATAGGCCCAATCTTAAGATTGATGAGGATCGATGAATTCAACAACGCCCTTGTGATCTGTTTTAAGTTCCTTAACAGTCACCGGGTACCCTGAGATGAGAAGACATACATTGTTCTCATTATAGAAACTTCGAGACTCCGCCTCAGACAGACCAATGAGTTCTACCTGAAACTTCTTTTTGAACTGAACACGCAATGATTCCCAGAAATCATACTTCTTATCTTTTGAATCAAAACACGTCTTGTAATGAATCCGGATTAAGTCATTAACCTTGGTTGTCTTATACGTCCGCTCCTGATCCCAAATGATGAGATCCTTCGTATGGACATTCTTGTCTTTAAATCTTGCGCAAGATGCCACGAGCATGAATATTAAGAAAACTTTTTTCATCGCAATAGTATATACGACATTGGAAATTCTTCTTAAAATTTTCTCATGAAAAAAATATTCTTTCTTCTCTTCCTTGCATCATGCACGAGCTTGTACCGAATCCCTACGATTCGCTCACCCTACAGCCTCACAACGAACAATGGCTTCATTGTCTCAAACATCTACACTAATCCCACTGATCTTGAAAAAGATAGTACGGATGTCGTCATTAAATACGATCTCATTGTGAAAAATGCGATTGAACAAACGAGAGATATCAATCTCACTGACGCCACCATGGCCTTCAGGACAACAACTCTGCCTATGAACTGTGTTTCGTTTGAGAAGAAAGAAAAAATCTTTAAAGTGACTTCGCAGGAAACTTTCAGGATCCAGTGCTCAGCTAAAATCAAAAATCAGGGCAACATGGGCGACACGAAGATGCTCATTCAGATTCCGCTTGAGAAATCATTCGCTAATTTTACGTACATCGTTCGCTCTGAGGATTTTCAATGAGAATTTTAACTACTCTACTTTTCCTTTCCTTCTCCATGATCGCGTCAGCGAATCAATACTCAGGCGTCATGAATGCTGCCATCGTCGGTGCAGCAGTAGGCGGAATAGCAACAGGAACTCAATTCACTGTTTACCGCTCACTCATGGCCACAGAACTTGAAGGCTGGAGCAATAAAGAAACGGGTTCAACGATCACTCTTGAATCGCAGTGTAACGTGCAAGCTGAAATGCATCTCGTTGGTGATCATCAGCAGATTTATGTCCTGATTGGATTATCCAACACAACAGAGAAGACTTTTGTCGTTCAACCGAAAGACATCGAATTTATCTTTAACAAAGAACACTCTCGTTTCCCGGGATGGCAAGGCCAGCAATCAGATATGATCCTGAAACCAAGCTGGTGGCAACTAAGCTACGTTCCCTTCCCTTCAAAAGAAGAATTTGCGAATTACGAAAACCTTGAAGTTCGCATTCCGATCATGACTCCGAATGAAGGCACGTTTGTTCTGAAAGCTAATTTCAAAAAATACAAAAAAATTCAGAAAGAAGAAATGTCTTACACGTCCATGGAT
>JBEIQF010000458.1:0-2273 GCA_040376635.1 Halobacteriovoraceae bacterium | reverse complement strand
TGTAAGACTGGTCGATTGAAGCTGGAGATCTTTCGTTCACGCGTTCAGGGGCCTTCTCGGCCATTGCAGTTTCAAATGAGATCTTTGCAATAAAGAACATCATAAGAACAACTACAACTGATCCTAACTTCATGCCCATAAATGCCTCTGTTTCCCCAAACAAGGTTATTTTACCTGAGGGTTCTATCGGCACTAAAATACGGAACTTTAGATATTTCTAATCAATTTTTATCGGAATACGGGTGCCAGATTTCTGAGGCGCTCGCAAAGGTCTCTGACATCATCCAGATTCTGGTATAAACCGAACCCAAAACGTAGTCTTTTCCCTCGACGATCAATCATGACATTGAGCTTTTTAAGCCCTTCCTGTGTCTTTGCAGCGAGCTCTTCACTCTCAGATTCATAGGTTAGGAAGTGTCCGTGCCAGTTAAGTGTTACGTCGTAAAGAGGGCGTAGCTTTTGAGAAGAAGTAAAGTTATCCGGTAGGGATTTTAGAAATTC
Source organism: Halobacteriovoraceae bacterium (assembly GCA_040376635.1). Taxonomy (GTDB): domain Bacteria; phylum Bdellovibrionota; class Bacteriovoracia; order Bacteriovoracales; family Bacteriovoracaceae; genus Peredibacter. The sequence goes on along the minus strand of JBEIQF010000458.1, from coordinate 1,772 downwards.
CAATTGGAGTGTTTTCACGAAATCGTGGATTTTGGTCACTGATAAGTTTTCTTGAGAAAGCAGATCCCAGGTTGCATTGAAGCGGTAGTATCCAGATGGATCCTGAGTTGCACCCATGAAGGCCATGCCATCTGGTGCATATCCAACCTGGGCACCTTGCGGTTTTGAGAGTTGGGCGTACTCAGCATACCAACCAGTATAGGCCGGACGCCAGTCACCTTTTGGAACAACCATGAAGCCAACGCCTTCACCGCCCTGGCCGTATTTGTAACCGCCACCGAGATAGAAGATTTTACCTTCAAGCTTTGAGAGGTCAGTCGGGATGGCAGCGAAGCCGTGGTAGCCGTCTACCACCATCAATGTCTCAGGAGATTTTGCCTCATGAAGTTCCATGAGTTCAGAATCCGTAAGAGCAATTCCAGAATCAAAAAAGACCTGACTGATAAAAAAGATATCCGGTTTTTTTGTGAGTTCAGTTTTCAGGTTATCCATGAGTTCACGTTTTGCGTTCATCGGAAGCATCGTAACTTTTATTTCAGGGAGTTCCATCAAACGAAGAATTTGTCTACGCCATGAGTGGAACTCACTTTGAGTCGTGAGGATGGAAAGTTCTTTTTTACCGAGGAACAAAGAAAGAATTCGAGTTGTAAGTTCGTGAGTGTTCGGAGCGAGAACAATCTGATCTTTGTCTTTCAGGTTGAGAATTTTAGCAATGTGACCTTTTGTCTTTGGAATGACCACAGAGAAAATCTTGTCCCATTTTTCATCACTGACATTGGCACAATCATCCCAGTAAGCAATCTGAGCATCACGAGTAACGTCCGGCCAGAAGTGATGAGAGTGAGCGGCAAAATGAAGTTTACCCTCATGACCTTTAAGGAAACGAGAGTATTGCTTTTTATGATCTGAAAGAGTCATAGACGATATCCAGCTGGTCTTTAATGTTTTTAGGAAGAGTCGGCGCCATATTCTTCGGAATGAGGAACGTTGCCAGGTTAAAGAAGTCGAGGAATGCACGATTTCTTTCTGTTGTTGATTTCAGGAACTCATGTCCTGAAGAACCACCTGTTCCGATTTTTGTTCCGAGAATCCTTTGCACCATGATCGCGTGACGGAATCTCCACATAGTGAATTTTTCATCTACTTCAACTAGTGAGTTCAGGATTTTGAACGGCATCTGAAGGGCAGGATAGTCGCGGTACTGGTAAATGAAGACAGCTGATAACATCGCTTTTTGAGAGAGACGACACTTGCCTTCTGCTCTCCACATGGCGAAAAGTTTTGAATCCAGAAGAGTATTGAAAGTCTGCTGAGTGAGATCGAGGTTTTTTAATTCCATCGTTTTCACTTTTTCATCCAGAACCGGATTGTTCGAAACAATCTCACGATCCTGTTTTAACATCTTATCAACGGCCATCGAGTATTCACCCCAGAAGTCGAAGTCTTCAAACTGACTAAATGGCATTCTCTCAAGCCAAGCTTCGAGTAGTTCAAAAATACTGATTTTATTTTCAGTTTCTTCAAGAACTTTTCTGTCTTCAACTTTCAAGCGTGAAGTGAAAAATTGTTTTTCAACTTCCATTCTGTGATGGGCCTTGATTCCAAGTGTGGCCTCAATCAATCTAAACTGCAGACTCTGGAAACCAGAAGCTGGAACGAGATAATCCCTGAACTCCATGAAGTCGAGAGACGTCATTGTTTCCATGACGTTGATCTGATCGATCAGGATTTGTTGAATAGCAGTCACTCGTTCAATTCTATGATTGATGGTT
>JBEIQF010000155.1:0-7468 GCA_040376635.1 Halobacteriovoraceae bacterium | reverse complement strand
CCAGTCAGTGTGTTCATTTCACTGGGAAATTCGAGCCTCAACTGGCGGGAAAAAACTTTCATCGCCTGGATTGGTTTAAGGGGTGCTGTTCCGGTTGTGATGGCAACTTATCCTCTCGTGGCCGGGATCGGTAGAGCAGAATACATTTTTAATCTGGTTTTCTTCGTTGCTGTTACGTCACTCATGATTCAGGGAACTTCAATTTCTATCGTCGCCAAATGGCTGGGACTTATCAGTCCTGAAAATTCTAAGCACGAACAGATCGAGCATACAGCAACTGCAACTCTCAAGAACAATATGTCTTATGTGAATGTTCCTTCTGATTTCGTTCAGAAAAACATTGTTGATCTTAAACTTCCCCAGGATCTTCTTATCGTTCTCATCGAGAGAAAAGGTGCTGTCATCATCCCTCGAGGCGGAACTCAGCTTGAGCCACATGATAAACTCATGGTGATTGCAGAAAAAGAATCTCTTACTCAACTAAAAGAAAAAATTTTTGCTGTATGATTTTTTGTAAAATTTGTGAGGATCTGATTTTGTCGGATCAATCACGAATTGTTTTTCCGCATATTTAAATCCGAAGAATTATTTTTTGCATCCATATTCATTCCACATTCGAAAATTCTGCCCACTTTGAACACCAAATTGCTCTGTGTCACGATCCTTCCACACTTGAACCAAGGAAGGTAAGGAATGAAGAATTTTTTCGGAGTGCTGTTTCTCTGTTTGTTTTTTGTAGCTTGTAATAAAGACGGGAGCTCAGATTGCTCTTCTACTCAAGCGGAAGAAACGGGAACGACAGACTGTACTGAAACGACAACTCCTCCTTCTACAGGCGAAACAGGTGGAGCAACGGATGGTGGGACGACTGGCGGGACAACAGGAACGACGACTGGTGGAACAACGGGTACGACGACTGGTGGGACAACGGGAACGACGACTGGTGGAACAACAGGATCAACTACTGGTGGAACTTCAGGCGGAACTCTTCCGACAGCGGCCTATACTTTTGGAACCAACATCGATTTCTTAAATACAAATTCAACTCAGCAGGAAAAGTTCGATAATGCGATTGAAATGATCAAGAAGGTTGTAGCAACTGAGGCATTCAGAACAAAAGTTCTTAATCACACGTATAATGGTGTTAAGACTTACGTCGATAACGGTGGATTCACAAACGCACAGATCTATCAGAAGATTCTTGATGCAGCTGAAACACTTCAGCCAGCGAAGAACAACATGATGGATATGGAAGTAGAGTTGTATTACGCTGCAACTTCTACGGTCGGATACACATATGCCAACGTCACTAAGATTTGGGTGAACACAAAATACTTCAATACAAATTCTACGGGCAGTGTTGCTGCAAATCTTTTCCACGAGTGGTTGCACAAGATTGGATTCAAGCACGCTTCTTCTTACTCAACGTCCCGTGATTACTCTGTGCCGTATGCAATCGGTAGGATGATATCAAGCATAGGTGCTACATTATAATTTTTGAACTACAGTAAAAATGTGATCAGGGTCATCGAAAGATGGCCCTTTTTTTTTAAGGGCAAATTTTTCTTCTATCATAATTTTTTTTTAATGTGAGAATTCGATCTTAAGAATACTTAAGGAGATAATCTTATATGCGTTTATTGATGTGTCTTGCCGTTCTCACACTTTCAGCAACTGCTTTTTCACAAACAGATGCTCCCACACCACCTAAGCCAGAAGAGAAAAAATTTGCGCTTAGAAACCCTGATTTCAAGATTGAGCCGTACATGCAGCTTCAGGGTTGGGGAGTCTACTCAATGGGTCGCTCAGCTCAAACAGAAAGCGACGCGGGCCTTGATGGAGTGGAGAACAGAACAAACTTCTTCCTTCGCCGTGCCCGAATGGGATTCAGAGGGAAACCATATAAGGATCTAAGTTACACACTCAGTTTATATTACGATAACGCCGGACATGATTCTCTTGCGAGCACTCGTGCGACGACATTGCCTTCAACAACGAACGGTCGTCAGACAGATGTGACTCGTGGAACAGCTAACGTTGGTCTATGGGATTCTTTTCTTCAGTGGAAAGTATCATCGAGTGATTTATTTCATGTGACGGCCGGATATTTCCGTCCTCAAATCTCACGTGAAAACATCACTGCTGCTTTCAACGTAAATTCTTTTGAGAAAGCTCCTTCACAAAACTACGTAAGACAATCTGTTATCGGTAGAGGATTCGGCCGAGGTACAGGTGTTAACCTTGGTGGTATGAAACACGAAAATGGTTTTGGATATAACTATAACATTGGTGTGTTCAACAAAAACACAACGGGTGACACTTACAATCCAGGTTCTGGAAACGTGACTCTTGGTGAAACACAAGGTTCAGAGAACTCTCTAGTTTATGTAGGACGATTAGCGGTTACATTTGGTGACCCGGAAATGGAGAAGTACGGACTTGGTTATAACATCAATTATTTTGGGAAAAGAAAAGGGATCACGGTTGCAGTAAATGCTTCAACACAAGATTCAACTCCTACCTATGATGAGAACAAAGTTATTGGTGGAGATATTCTTTTCAACTGGGGCGCACTTAACGTTGATACAGAATTTTTCTACATTCTTAAAAAGGGTGCAGGAGAAACAGATTTTGCACGGTCAAGAACAGGTCACTTCCGTACGGGCTATAACTTCTTTCTTAATAACGGAACAGTACTTGAACCAGCGTTCATGGTTTCTGGATTCTATGGTGAAGAAGGTGCTGACTACACAGGTAGAGACACTGTTTATGATTTTGGTTTGAACTGGTATCTCGATCAGAACAGATACAAATTTTATGTACACTATGTTGCTCAAAGTGGAGATGGAAACAACCTTGTTCACAAAAACGGTGCAACAGGTTTCCATTACGGAGACTACGCAGGTGTTGGTTTAACACTCCAGTTCTAAAACTGATGAGTGCCAAAAATTGTTTCGGAATGTTCTGCATTTTTCTTAAGAAAAACTAAAGGTGGCCCGAAAAGAGGTCACCTTCAGGAGAGAGTATGTTCAATAATAAGAGTCTCAAAGCGAAAATCCTTTCTGGTTTTCTCATCGTTTGTTTCGGTCTAGGTGTCGTTGCCCTTACAGGTTTCTATGCTCTGGAAAAAGTAGTCGATCAGTATAATCAACTGGCAAAAGTAAGCGTTCCCAATCTTGGCCATATCTCAGGAATGAGAGCGCGAGGCCGTCAGATCCATGCTGAATCGATTAAGTTAGCTCTTTACTTCGATAAACCCGAAGAAACGAAAAAGACCTTAGAGTCTTTGAACAAAGCTCTCACTCGTTATGACGAGATAACAAAAGAGAAACTTGCTGAACCGTTTATTCCTGGCGAAGAAGAGGTTTTCAAAAATGTAGATGCAAAATATGCACCGGTAAAACAGTCAGCAGAAGCTGTACTTAAAATATTCAACTCTGAAGATCCTCAAAAAATTGAAAAGATCAAAGAGCTTCTTCTTACTTTCGAAGAACATGTCCGTGAGCACCAGTCAGCACTTCTAAAGCTGGATGATTTCCACGTTGAGACAGGGGATAAATGGTCAAAAGAGGCCATCACTCTTAGTACTAACATGAGATACGTTCTTGTTGGTGTAGCTCTTCTTACTCTTGTGTGCGCTATGTTTATCGCCGTGAGAATTGCAAACAACATCAACTCTATCCTTAAAGACGTTGCCCACAGATTGAAAGATTCTTCAGAAAGAGTTTCACAAAACTCTCAGCAGGTAACTCAGGCGAGTAACCACCTTACTGAAGGGACAACGGAGCAGGCGGAAGCTCTTCATGAGACTGTAACTTCAACAAATGAAATTGCAGCAATGACAGAGAAGACTTCTGAGAACGCGAGAGAATCACTAAAACGCGCAGAAATGAGTCAGGAAGCTTCTTCAAAAGGACAACAGTCGATTGAAGAAATGCTTCACGCGATTGAAGAAATCGGGAATTCTAACCATGCTCTTAATGAACAGATTAAGAGAGGAAACGTAGAGATTCAGGAAATCGTTAATCTCATTGTTGAAATCGGTCAGAAGACTAAACTTATCGATGATATTGTTTTCCAGACGAAGCTTCTCTCATTCAACGTTTCAGTAGAAGCTGCTCGTGCCGGTGAACACGGTAAAGGATTTGCAGTTGTAGCTGAAGAGATGTCAAACCTTGCTGATATGAGTGGTAAAGCATCGAAAGAAATTTCAAGCATGCTCGATCATACAACTCAGAAAGCTTTAAGTGTTGTTGAAGCTAACAAAACAAACATGAATCGCCTTATTACAATCGGTGATGAGAAGCTTGCCTTCGGTAAGAAAGTGGCAGCTGTCTGTAAGGGTGCTCTTGGAGATATCCTTCACTACGTGGATGAAATGTGTTCGATGATCAAAGAAACAACTCACTCTACAAGTGAACAGGCAAAAGGTGTTTCTGAAATCAATAAGGCCATGGGCCAGATTGATACAGTGACTTCCCAGAATGCTCTTGCTTCTAAACAGTGTTCTGAAGCTGCGGTTTATCTTCTCTCTGAAGTAGAGCAGACTACCCATATCATCGAAGATCTTATGAAAGTCATTCACGGGGAGAAACATCAGCATGCCAACGTGCTGGTTGCCCCAACAAAACCTAAATTTGAGGTGAAAGACTCTGATTTCGCCGCTTAGGTCAGGAAAAAATTACATTCTAAAGTCAGCTCGATATCAAAATCATGTAGTCTCCGGCGGAATTTAATAACCCGGAGACTATTATGAAAACTGCCATCCTAGGACTTGCTCTACTTACTTCTTTCTCTTCGTTCGCAACGAACGTTGTTGCAGCCACTGTTAAAAGCACCAAAGAAAATAAAATCAACGTAGCTCGAGTAGCTAAAGCAATCACACTCGTTGATAAAGCTGATATCAAAGTAAACCTTGTTGTTGAAGATCTTGGTGGAAGCACTGACGTTTCTCCAACTCAAAAAATCTTCTTCACGCTTTATTCAAAAGGCGAGATGTTCAGCACTGATGCTACTTTTGATCTTGGCCCGGTTTTCGAAGTGATCTCTGCTACAAGACTTTCTGGTGGCAAATATGCGATCAAAGCCGTTGTTCCTTCTGATTCTGAAATGATGAAAACGGTAACTTTAAAAGTTGATGCTATCGACGCCATTAACAAGATTAAATCTGTGAACTGTGGTGGTGAGTTTGATTGTGAAGCTTCTACAGCGTTTGCTGCTGAAATTTCAGTATCAAAATAATAGCTTAACGCATTGAAGAACTAAAAAAGATCTTTTGAAACTCATAGTGGTTTGATATACCAAACCACTATGAAAATCCTCGGCTGGCGCAAACTTCATCGCATTGTTGCTCTCATTATCCTTCTCCCACTCATGATTGTGTCAGTGACGGGTGTCGTCCTTCTTCTTCGCAATCAATTTGAATTCATCCAACCTTCAGCAGTAAAGAGTACTCCAGTTGAAGGCTCTCAGCTTTTGACGTTTGAAAGCATTACAGAACAATTCGGCAAAGAGAATATTGAACAGATTATTTATCGCCCTGGAAAAGGTTCAATGGCCGTTCGTCTTACAGATGCAACGGAAGTTCAAATTCATCCGCAAACAGGTGAAGTACTAAAATCAGCAAAACGCAGAACAAATTTTCTCATCGATCTTCACCAAGGGTCATGGCTTGGAGCTTTCGGGCAACTCGGAATTCACATGATCACAGGTCTAGGTCTCGTCTTTCTTATCATCACTGGAATCATCATTTATCCGTTTAAAAGGAAACGCGTATGAAAGAGGGTTTTCGTTTCGGTCTTGAAGCCGAATTTATGCTTGCTTCAACAAAGGACTTCCGTCCGCTTTGGTATAAAGATGTCACTTTCAAAACACTTGATGATATCTTCACAAAAATTTCCCTCGAAGGCATTCCTAGTCTTGAAGGATTAGCTGCAGAACCTCCGCATGAAAAGCTTATGCCTTTCATCGTTGAAGGTTATGGCATTCCTGATAAGGACTTTAATGTTACTGACGCTTACCCGAAAGGGATTGAGATCAGAACACCGGTTTGTCATTCACTGGAAGAAGTACTTTCAGTTTATGAGACACTCTATAGAAGAGTAAAAAAAGCTCTCGCTGAACATGAAATGGTTCCGGTAGCAATCTCTCACCATCCAATTGAATCAAAATTCTCTGGTCCCCAGAATAAACGCCGTCATGACTTCTGGTTATGGGCCATGGAAGTAATGACAACATACGGTCCTGATATCAACGTCAGTTTTCCAAAAGACATCACGGATAAACTCTTTAGTGATCTCGAAGACCTCAATGCAAAAGTAAATTATTACGCTCCGGCCTTGTCGGCCATTTCTCTCGCATCTCCTTTCTATCAGGGACAACCCTGGAATCTGAAAGGCCTGCCTGGAAAATCGTACCGCACTCATAAGCGCAGTGTTGTCGCACCTGCAATTGAACTTCATGCGGATGAGAACTTCCGCATCGAGTTCAAAGTCTTTGATATGACTAGATCAGTAGCTGACTTTGAAAACTATTTCCTTCTGGTCCTTTCTTTGTTCCTCGATGAAGGTCTTAAAGGTAGAGCAGGGAATCAGGAAAGAATTTATGACTCAGGAGCGGTCGCCCGCTTTGGTCTCAACGCTGAAGGAATTAGATACCGATTCACTGAAGTCTATGAGAGAGCTTTTGAAGTCCTTCCAAAATTTGGATTTGATCCGTCTCCTTTAAAAAAACTTTCTTCAAAGATTGAAAACAATACAACTCCGAGTGATGAGATGCTTGAGATTTTCAAGAGAACAAATTCTATCAATGAAGTCATGAAAGACTTCTCTGTTCTGATCCTGAAAAATGGTGAAAGGATCTAATGCCGGGATTTCTTGAAATCGGGTTAAGCTTCGTTCTGGTTTTAGTGTGTGTCTTTATCTCACACAAGAAAAAACAGAATCTCGAGAAAGACTTCCTTATCGGTGCGGTGAGGACTTTCGTGCAGCTGATCCTTCTTGGCTATATCCTGAGCTGGATCTTCAAGCACGATACTTTGCTTGTTGTCTTTGGTGTTGCCTTCATCATGACTCTCAATGCAGCCATCCACTCGAAAAGCAGAGTGGAAGTTAAGTACAAATCACTCTTAGTAGATAATCTTCTCGCGATAGCACTTGCGATCTGGCCGATGGCCATCATTGGTTCGGCCCTCACGCATTCAAGCCCTATCTGGAAAGCAGATGTGTTCCTGCCGCTCCTGGGAGTTCTATTAGGTAATACCCTGAACGGAATTTCTGTCGGAGTAGATTTTTTTGGAACAGAACTTAAAACAAAAAAAGAAGAAGTGATTTCATTACTTGCCTTGGGTGCCACACCGAAAGAGGCCACCAATCATATTAATCTGAGATCCCTCAAACTTGCTATGACTCCGACTTTGAACTCCATGACAAGCATGGGGATCGTTTCCATTCCCGGCATGATGACCGGT